>NZ_JBOBDQ010000035.1:0-59154 GCF_050586565.1 Pseudomonas sp. WC1 | reverse complement strand
GCGCCGCAGCCGGCCCGAAGAACTCATAGCGGCTCTGCCCTTGCGGCACACCCAAGCCCTTGAGCTGACGCTTGATCGCCGCCATGAAGCCCTTGGGTCCGAGGAAGTAGGCCTCGATATCGCGCTCACGCGGCAGCCATTCGGCCAGCAGGTCCTGGTCCAGCAGGCCCACTGCGTCGGCAGCCTGGCTGCCATCCTCCTCGGCGTAGCAGTAGAAGCGCTTGAGTTGCGGGTGACGCGCCGCCAGGCCATCGATCCAGTCGCGGAAGGCATGCACCGCGCCGTTGCGTGCGCAATGGATGAAGTGCACCGGGCGTTCGGTCTCGAGGGCCGCCTCAAGCATGGCCAGGGTCGGGGTGATGCCCACACCGCCGCTGATCAGCACCAGCGGCTTGTCGCTGGCGACCAGGGTGAAATCACCGGAAGGCGGGAACAGTTGCAGGGTATCGCCGACCATCAAGCCATCATGCAGGTAGTTGGAGACCTTGCCGCCCGCCTCGCGCTTGACGCTGATGCGGTACTGCTCACCGTCGCACAGGGCCGACAGCGAATAGTTGCGACGCTGCTCCTGGCCATCGATTTCCAGCTTCAGGCCGATGTACTGGCCCGGCTCGGCCTTGAGCACCGGTTTGCCATCGACCGGCACGAAGTAGAACGAGACGATCTCGCGGCTTTCCTGCTCGCGGCGCACCAGGCGGAATTCGCGGGTGCCGCGCCAGCCGCCGGCGGCCTCTTCCTTCTGCTTGTACAGGTTCTCCTCGGCGCCGATGAGGATGTCGGCAAGCTGGCCGTAGGCCGCCGCCCAGGCGGCGATCACCTCGGCGGTGGCGATCTCCTTGCCCAGCACTTCCTCGATGGCGCGCAGCAGGCAGCTGCCGACAATCGGGTAGTGTTCAGGGAGAATCTGCAGGGCGACGTGCTTGTTGATGATCTGGCCTACCAGACCGCCCAACTGCTCGAGCTGGTCGATATGCCGGGCGTACATCAGCACGCCGTTGGCCAGGGCACGCGGCTGGTCGCCGCTGGCCTGGTGAGCCTGGTTGAACAGCGGGCGTACTTCGGGGTACTCGCTGAGCATCATCTTGTAGAAGTGGGTGGTCAGGGCCTCACCACCGCTTTCCAGCAGGGGCACGGTGGCTTTGATGATTGCACGTTGTTCGGCATTGAGCATTACGACAACTCCTGAGCCTGTGGCTTCGAATGGTTGCGTAGACCATTTCAGCAATCGTGCCAACTTTGATCGTCAGTAAAACCGGGGGTTTTCATTGATCGATGTCAAAAGGACACACTCAGGCGTATAGTCATTCCGACCAACAGGAGTCCATATGACTGCAAAGCCCCTGCTCACTGCCCTCCTCCCCCTGGTGAGCGACTTGTCCCGCGACCTCCCCGACCAGGAACGCTACCGCCGGCTGCTGCAGGCCATGCGCGGTCTGCTGCCATGCGATGCCGCGGCGCTGCTGCGCCTGGACGGCGAATGGCTGGTACCGCTAGCGGTGGATGGCTTGTCGGCGGACACCCTGGGCCGACGCTTCCGGGTCAGCGAGCACCCGCGCTTCCAGGCCCTGCTCAGCCGCCCCGAGCCCACCCGTTTCCCTAGCGACAGCCCGCTGCCCGACCCTTACGACGGCCTGGTCGACGCCGCCCATGTGGATCTCGAGGTGCACGACTGCATGGGCTGCCCGCTGATGGTCGACGAACGCCCGTGGGGCCTGCTGACCCTCGACGCGCTCACCGCCGGCCAGTTCCAGAGCCTCGAACTCGACGCCCTGCAGGCCTTCGCCAGCCTGGCCGCCGCCACGGTGACCGTGGCCGAGCGCATCGAGCACCTGGCCCTGCGCGCCGAGGATGAACACCAGCGCGCCGAGGTGTATCGCCAGGCCAGCGGCCAGGACCGCGAACTGATCGGCCAAAGCAAGGCACACAAGCGCCTGGTCGAGGAGATCCGCCTGGTCGGCGGCAGCGACCTGACCGTTCTGATCACCGGCGAGACCGGCGTCGGCAAGGAACTGGTGGCACAGGCCCTGCACCATGCCAGCCAGCGTGCCGGCAAGCCGATGGTCAGCCTCAACTGCGCCGCCCTGCCCGACACCTTGGTGGAGAGCGAGCTGTTCGGCCATGTGCGCGGCGCCTTTACCGGCGCCCATGGCGAACGCAGGGGCAAGTTTGAGCTGGCCAACGGCGGCACTTTGTTCCTCGACGAGGTCGGCGAACTGCCGCTGGCGGTGCAGGCCAAGTTGCTGCGGGTATTACAGAGCGGGCAGTTGCAACGCCTGGGTTCGGACCGCGACCATCAGGTCGATGTGCGCCTGATCGCCGCGACCAACCGCGACCTGGCCGAAGAGGTGCGCAATGGCAACTTCCGCGCCGACTTCTACCACAGGCTGAGCGTCTATCCGCTGCAAGTTCCACCCCTGCGCGAGCGAGGCCGCGACGTGCTGTTGCTGGCGGGGTTTTTCCTCGAACAGAACCGCGCGCGCCTGGGGCTGGGGAGCCTACGGCTGTCCACTGACGCCCAGGCCGCCTTGCTGGCGTACGGCTGGCCGGGCAACGTCCGCGAACTGGAGCACCTGATCGGTCGCTCGGCGCTAAAGGCATTGGGACAGCACGGGCGGCGGCCGAAAATCCTCACCCTGGAAGCGGCTGACCTCGATCTGCGCAACGTGGCGCCGAGCATGCTGGCAGAAATCGAGGCACCGTCGGCTGACGCGCCGTTGCCCGAGGGGGGGCTGCGTGAGGCGGTGGATGATTATCAGCGGCAGATCGTCGAAGCGTGCCTGGATCGCCACCAGGACAACTGGGCAGCCGCAGCCCGGGAGCTGGGGCTGGATCGGGCCAACCTGAGCCGGTTGGCCAAGCGCTTGGGGCTGCGCTGACGGGGCCGCTTCGCAGCCCATTCGCCGGCAAGCCGGCTCCCACAGGGATGGCGCTTGGCTGAGCTCAGCGCGGCCAGTGTGGGAGCCGGCTTGTCGTGGCGACGAACCGCGGCGAATGGGTCGCAAAGCGACCCCGCTGCAGATCCAATAGCAAACTAAGCTAAAGCCTGGCGCCAGAAAGCCGATAACCCGGCATCCTCCCCCTCATTCATAGCGAAGGTTGTCCATGGCCACGCAAAAAGCCCGCGCGGACTCGCTGTCCCTGCTGCTGTTCACCCTGCGCAGCGGCAAACTGATGGCAATCAACCTGCTCAAGGTCAGCGAGATCATCCCCTGCCCGCCGCTGACCAAACTGCCGGAGTCCCACCCGCACGTCAAAGGCGTCGCCACCCTGCGTGGCAACTCGCTGTCGGTGATCGACCTGTCCCGCGCCATCGGCGAAATGCCCCTGGCCGACCCCGACGGCGGCTGCCTGATCGTCACCGAGATCAGCCGCTCGCGCCAGGGCCTGCACGTGCAAGCGGTGAGCCGCATCGTCCATTGCCTGAGCACCGACATCAAACCGCCACCCTACGGCTCGGGCAACCGCTCGTTCATTACCGGCGTCACCCGGGTCGACAACACCCTGGTGCAGGTGCTGGATATCGAAAAGGTCATCCACGGCATCGCCCCGCCGCCCCACGAACCGCACCCGGGGGAAGTCAGCGAAGAGGACGCCAGCCTGCTGGCCGCCGCCAACATCCTGGTGGTGGACGACAGCCAGGTCGCGTTGCAGCAGTCGGTGCACACCCTGCGCAACCTTGGCATCGAGTGCCACACCGCGCGCAGCGCCAAGGATGCGATCAATGTGCTGCTGGAGCTGCAAGGCACCGACAGAGAGATCAACATCATCGTCTCGGACATCGAGATGTCCGAGATGGACGGCTTCGCCTTCACCCGCACCTTGCGCGAAACCCCGGACTTCCAGCACCTGTACATCCTGCTGCACACCTCGCTGGACAGCGCGATGAGCGGTGACAAGGCCAAGCTGGCCGGGGCCAATGCCATTCTCACCAAGTTCTCCTCGCCGGAACTGACCAACTGCCTGGTGACGGCGGCGCGGGCGGTGGTGTTCGAGGAGCGCTGACACATCAAGTCAGGATTTTCCTGACTTGATGAAGGAAAACGTTCGGGCATAATTCGCGCCCCTCGCAGGTTCATTGCCGGTGTCGCGTATGAAATTTCTCAATTCGTTCCTGATTCTCTGCGCCCTCGCCAGCGGCGCAGTCCACGCTTCGAGCAAGCAAGCCTGGAGCGATCAGCGCCAGCACATGCTCAAGGCCTGCCTGGCCATAAGCCAGTTCAAGGATGCCCACGCTCTGGGCAAACCCGCCGAGTTCGACGACCAGGTCGGTTACAGCGCGCTGCTGATCGAGGGCACCTACCCGCAGAAACACATGCAGAACCGCATCGGCACCGAGCTGTGCCTCTATGATCGCCAGCGCCAGCAGGCCTTCGTCACCGACTGGGAAGTCGGCAAGCGATGAGCGACAGCATTCGGTTCGCCTGCACCGGCTGTGGTAAATGCTGCACCGGTCATCACGTGCCTTTGACCCTGGCCGAGGCCCGGCAGTGGGCGAGTTCCGGCGGCCAGGTGGTGGTGCTGATCGAGGGTTTTCTCGCCGATGGCCTGGGTATGCCGGCCGACCAGCGCGAGCATGTGCTGCGCCGTTCGCACCCGGTGCCGTGCGGTGACGCGCAGTTGCAGGTGTCGGTAACCTTCGCCGCATTCAACCCCGGGCGCTGCCGCAACCTCGATGACAATGACCTGTGCGGTATCTATGAAAGCCGCCCGCTGGTCTGTCGTATCTACCCGGCGGAGATCAACCCGCACCTGCCGCTGCGCCCGGAAAACAAGGACTGCCCGCCCGAGGCCTGGACGCAAGGGCCGGAACTGATTCACGGCAGCCTGCCGGTGGATGAGGCGCTGCGTGCCCTGATCGAGGCCTCACGCCAGGCCGATCGCGACGATATCGCGGCCAAGGTGGCAATCTGTCAGGCGCTGGGGATGACCACCAGCGCTCTGAAGGGCAATGGATTTACTGCCTGGCTGCCGGACATGGCGGCGTTTGCCTCGGTGCTGGAGCAGGCGCCACGGGCGGTCGATGGACCGTGGGCTGTGCATGTGCAGGACGAGGCGCTTGCGGCCGGTCTGCAGGAACATCGGCTACAGGTGACGGGCGAAGCGCCGGTCTACTATGCGTTCATCGGTTTCTAGATAGATCCAATCGCGGGGCAAGCCCACGCCAAGTACCAAGGTGCTTCGTGGGAGCGGGCTTGCCCCGCGATAAGGCCGGCACAGACAACTCAGTCAGTCACTGACAACGCCGCCAGAACTCGTCCGCCAGTCGCCGCAGGTCCTTGGCCAGGTCCGCCACGTCACTGGCACTGCTGTGGCTGCGCTGCCCGACGCTGACCGTCGCCTCACTGGCCTGGCGGATGCTGTTGATGTTGCGGTTGATGTTCTCGCTGACCTGGCTCTGCTGCTCCACCGCCGCAGCGATCTGCAGGCTCATCTCGTTGATCTGGTTGACCCGCACGCTGATGCTGTCCAGCGCGTCGCTGGCCAGTTGCGCCTGCTCAACGCTGTGCCCGGCATGCGCGCTGCTCTGCTGCATCACTTGCACCGCCGCGCGAGCCCCATCCTGCAGGGCGCCGATCATGCGCTGGATATCGTGGGTCGACTGCGCGGTGCGCTGGGCCAGGCCACGCACCTCGTCGGCGACCACCGCGAACCCCCGCCCCTGGTCACCCGCCCGCGCCGCCTCGATGGCGGCGTTGAGCGCCAGCAGGTTGGTCTGCTCGGCAATGCCACGGATCACATCAAGCACCCCGGAAATCTCGCTGCTGTGGTTTTCCAGTTGCTGGATCACCTCGCTGGCCTCCACCAGCGAGCCCGCCAGGTCCTGGATCGCGCAGCGGTTGCGGTCGACCAGCTGATGCCCGGACTGGGTCTCGTCTTCCGCCTGGTCGGCCGCCATCGCCGCCATCTGCGCGCTGCTGGCTACCTGGGCGACGCTGGCGCTCATCTGCTGGATCGCCGTGGCCACCTGGTCGGCCTCGTTCTGCTGCTCCAGGCTGTTGGCGTGGCTGCTGTGCAGTGCCTCGGCCAGGGAGCCCGAATGCCCGGCCAGGCGCGACGAGGTGTCGCCGATACGTCCGACCACCGCGCCCAGCTGCGCCTTGAGCATGCGCATGGCGAACTCGATCTGCCCCAGGCCGTCGCGCCGGCCGGTATATAGCCGCTGGCTGAGTGGGTTGTCGGCAATCGCCTGGGCCTGTCGGCGCAGCCGCTCGTACGGGCGTAACAGCAACCGGATCGCCAGGCTGCTCAAGCCGACCGCCGCCGCCACCTCCAACACGGATTCCAGCAACGGTGCCCCCAGCCACCACTGCCCGGCGCCCAGCACCAGCGCCAGCACGGCGCCGACCGCCAGCGACAAGCGGGTGCCCAACCCGATCACCGGCAGGCGCTCGCGCCAGCCACGCCGGCCCTCGCGCAAGCGCGCATAGGCACGCTCGGCCGCCGCCACCTGCTCAGTGCCAGGCTTGGTCCGCACCGACTGGTACTCCAGCACCTGCCCGCCGCTGCTGATCGGCGAGACAAAAGCGCTCACCCAGTAGTGATCGCCATTCTTGCAGCGGTTCTTCACCAGCCCCATCCACGAGCGCCCGGCCTTGAGGGACTGCCACATCTGGGCGAAGGCCTGGGGCGGCATGTCGGGGTGGCGGACGATGTGGTGGGGATTGCCCAGCAGCTCCTCGCGCAGGAAACCGCTGACCCGCAGGAAGTCGTCGTTGGCATAGGTGATGCGGCTGTCCAGGTCGGTGGTGGACAGGATGTTGGCGTCGCCGGGGTAATCCACTTCGCGACCGGTAACAGGCATATTGCACTTCATCGGAGGCACTCGTTGTTGTACGGGAGATCGGCAGGGCGTACGACTCTAGGGGCAAACGCCGACGTAACATTGATCCATGGCAGGATATTGGCACTTGGCCATCAACCCACCGAAACTGACAGCCGTGACAGCCTGGCGTCACGCTGCCGACCCGGTCGGCGCGCTATAACCCTGTAATAGCCGAATCCATTTCCCAGCCCCTTGGCCAAGGTGCCCACCCCGATGCGACGTCCGTCCCGCCTCCTCGTACTCGCCGCCCTGGCCCTGGTCCTGCTGGTCGCCATCGGCGCCTGGCTGGGGCCGCGCCGCGAAGCTACGGCCAACCGCGCCGCCAGCACGATACCGGTGCGAGTGATAGCCGTGGCCCAGCAGGACGTGCCGCGCTACCTCAGCGCCATCGGCTCGGTGCTGTCGCTGCACAGCGTCGAGGTGCGCCCGCAGGTCGAGGGCGTGCTGACCCAGGTGCTGGTCAAGGAAGGCCAGTGGGTCAAGCAGGGCGACCTGCTGGCCACCCTCGATGACCGGGCGATCCGTGCCAACCTCGACCAGGCCCGTGCCCAGCTCGGCCAGACCCAGGCGCAGTTGCAGGTGGGCAAGGTCAACCTCAAGCGCTACCAGTTGCTGAGCAGCGACGACGGCGTGTCCAAGCAGACCCTCGACCAGCAGCAGGCGCTGGTGAACCAGTTGCAGGCGACGATCAAGGGCAACCAGGCGGCCATCGACAATGCCGCGGTGCAGCTCAGCTACACGCAGATCCGCTCGCCGGTGAGCGGTCGCGTCGGCATTCGCAACGTCGACCCTGGCAACCTGGTCCGCACCAGCGACACCCAGAGCCTGTTCAACGTCACCCAGATCGACCCGATCGCCGTGGAATTCGCCCTGCCCCAACAGCAGCTCCCAGTCCTGCAGGGCCTGTTGAACTCAACCACGCCCGCCGAAGTGGAGACCTACCTGGACGCCGACGGCGAACGCAGCCTGCTCGCCAAGGGGCACTTGATGCTGATCGACAACCAGGTCTCGGCCACCACCGGCACGGTGCGGGTCAAGGCTGAGTTCGCCAACCAGGACGGACGTCTGTGGCCGGGCCAGCTGGTCACCGTGCGCCTGCGCACAGCGGTGGACGAGGACGCCCTGGTGGTGCCGCCACCGGTGGTACAGCGCAGCATCGACGGCCACTTCGTCTACCGTCTGGACGGCGACAAGGTCAGCGCCGTACCGGTCAAGGTGGTGTACCAGGACAGCACGCTGAATGTCATTGCCGGGGTCAAGGCCGGCGATCGCCTGGTGCTGGACGGTCAGTCGCGACTCAAGCCCGGCAGCACCGTGGAGGTCACCCCCGACACCCCTGCCCCGGCGGAAATGGCCGAAAGCAGGAGCCAGCCATGAACACCCGCAACGGGGTCTCGGCCTGGTGCATCGACCACCCCATCGCCACCTTGCTGCTGACCTTCGCCCTGGTCCTGCTCGGTGCCATCGCCTTCCCGCGCCTGCCGGTGGCGCCGCTGCCCGAGGCCGACTTCCCGACCATCCAGGTCACCGCCCAGTTGCCCGGCGCCAGCCCCGAGACCATGGCCTCGTCGGTCGCGACGCCCCTGGAGGTGCAGTTCAGCGCCATCCCCGGCATGACCCAGATGACCAGCAGCAGCGCCCTGGGCTCGACCAACCTGATCCTGCAATTCACCCTGGACAAGAACATCGACACCGCCGCCCAGGAGGTCCAGGCGGCGATCAACACCGCCACCGCGCGCCTGCCCCAGGACCTGCCCAGCCCGCCCACCTGGCGCAAGGTCAACCCCGCCGACAGCCCGGTGCTGATCCTCACCGTCAGCTCGGCGCAGATGCCCGGCAACCAACTGAGCGACTACGCCGAGACCCTGCTGGCCCGCCAGCTCAGCCAGATCGACGGCGTCGGCCTGATCAACATCACCGGGCAACTGCGCCCGGCCATCCGCGTGCAGGCCCAGCCCGAGAAGCTCGCCGCCATCGGCCTGACCCTGGCCGACATCCGCCAGGCCATCCAGCAGACCAGCCTCAACCTGGCCAAGGGCGCGCTGTACGGCGAACACAGCGTGTCGACCCTCGCCGCCAACGACCAGCTGTTCCACCCCGAGGACTACGCGAAGCTGATCGTCAGCTACCGCAACGGCGCCCCGGTGCACCTGGCCGACGTCGCCAAGGTGATCGACGGCGCCGAGAACGCCTACGTCAGGGCCTGGTCCGGCGAACAGCCGGGGTTGAACCTGGTGATCTTCCGCCAACCCGGCGCGAACATCGTCGACACCGTGGACCGGGTGATGGCTGCCCTGCCCCGCCTGCAGGAAATGCTGCCGGCAGCGGTCGAGGTGTCGGTGCTGCAGGACCGCACGCAGACCATCCGTGCCTCGCTGCACGAGGTCGAGCTGACCCTGCTGATCGCCGTGGCCCTGGTGATCGGGGTGATGGCGCTGTTCCTGCGCCAGTGGTCGGCGACCTTCATCGTTTCCAGCGTGCTCGGCGTGTCGCTGATCGCCAGTTGCGCATTGATGTACGTGTTCGGCTTCAGCCTCAACAACCTCACCCTGGTGGCCATCGTCATCGCCGTGGGTTTCGTGGTGGACGATGCCATCGTCGTGGTGGAGAACATCCACCGCCACCTGGAGGCCGGCGACGACAGCCGCACGGCCGCGCTCAAGGGCGCCGGCGAGATCGGCTTCACCGTGGTGTCGATCAGCTTCTCGCTGATCGCCGCGTTCATTCCGCTGCTGTTCATGGGCGGCGTGGTCGGCCGGCTGTTCAAGGAATTCGCCCTGACCGCCACCGCGACCATCCTGATTTCGGTGGTGGTCTCGCTGACCCTGGCGCCGACCCTCGCCGCGCTGTGCATGCGCCGCCCCGAGGCACAGCATGACGGTTTCGGCCAGCGCCTGGTGCGCTGGTACGAGAAGGGCCTGGACAGGGCCCTGGCGCACCAGCGCGTCACCCTCGGCGTGTTCGGCCTGACCCTGGCACTGGCGGTGGTCGGCTACGTGGCCATCCCCAAGGGCTTCTTCCCGCTACAGGACACCGGTTTCATCCTCGGCACCAGCGAGGCGGCGGCCGATGTGTCCTACCCCGCGATGATCGAGAAGCACAAGGCCCTGGCGAAGATCATCGAAGCCGACCCGGCGGTGCGCGCCTTCTCCCATTCGGTCGGTGTCACCGGCAGCAACCAGACCATCGCCAACGGGCGCTTCTGGATCTCCCTCAAGCCCCGTGGCGAGCGCGACGTGTCGGCCAGCGAATGGATCGACCGCATGCGCCCGAAACTGGCGCAGGTTCCCGGCATCGTCCTGTACCTGCGCGCAGGGCAAGACATCAACCTCAGTTCCGGGCCGTCGCGCACCCAGTACCAGTACGTGCTCAAGAGCAATGACGGCGTTGCGCTGAACCTGTGGACCCAGCGCCTGACCGAACGCCTGCGCGAGAATCCGGCGTTCCGCGACCTGTCCAACGACCTGCAACTGGGCGCCAGCGTCACCCGCATCGACATCGACCGCCAGGCCGCCGCGCGCTTCGGCCTGACCACCACCGACGTCGACCAGGCGCTGTACGATGCCTTCGGCCAGCGGCAGATCAGCGAGTTCCAGACCGAGACCAACCAGTACAAGGTGATCCTCGAACTGGACGCCCGCCAGCGCGGCAAGGCCGAGAGCCTCAACTATTTCTACCTGCGCTCGCCGCTGTCCGGCGAAATGGTGCCGTTGTCGGCCCTGGCCCATGTCGCGCCACCCAGCACCGGCCCTTTGTCGATCAGCCACGACGGCTTGTTCCCGGCGGCCAACCTGTCGTTCAACCTGGCCCCCGGCGTGGCCCTGGGCGATGCGGTGCAGACCCTCGAACGCACCCAGCGCGAACTGGGCATGCCCGACGCCATCGCCGGCAACTTCCAGGGCGCCGCCCAGGCCTTCCAGAGTTCACTGTCGAGCCAGCCCTACCTGATCCTCGCCGCGCTGGTGGCGGTGTACATCATCCTTGGCGTGCTCTACGAGAGCTTCGTGCACCCGCTGACCATCATCTCCACCCTGCCCTCGGCGGGCCTGGGCGCGTTGATCCTGCTCTGGGCGATGGGCCAGGACTTCACCATCATGGGCCTGATCGGCGTGGTGCTGCTGATCGGCATCGTCAAGAAAAACGGCATCCTGCTCATCGACTTCGCCCTCGAAGCCCAGCGCAACCACGGCATGACGCCGGAGCAGGCGATCCACCAGGCGTGCCTGGTGCGCTTCCGCCCGATCATCATGACCACCCTGGCCGCGCTGCTCGGCGCACTGCCGCTGATGTTCGGCTTCGGCGCTGGCGCCGAACTGCGCCAGCCACTGGGTATCGCCGTGGTCGGCGGCCTGCTGGTGAGCCAGGCCCTGACGCTGTTCACCACCCCGGTCATATACTTGGCCCTGGAACGCCTGTTCCACCGCCGCCGGGCCACCGTCGCCCCCGCGCCGACCGCCAGTTGAGACAAGACCATGCGTGTGCTGATCATCGAAGACGAAGAAAAAACCGCCGACTACCTGCATCGCGGCCTCACCGAGCAGGGCTTTACCGTCGACCTGGCACGCGACGGCATCGACGGCCTGCACCTGGCCCTCGAAGGTGACTACGCGGTAATCGTGCTCGACGTGATGCTGCCTGGCCTCGATGGTTACGGGGTGCTGCGTGCGTTGCGGGCACGCAAGCAGACGCCGGTGATCATGCTCACCGCCCGCGAGCGGGTCGAGGACCGCATCCACGGCCTGCGCGAAGGCGCCGACGACTACCTGGGCAAGCCGTTCTCGTTCCTCGAGTTGGTGGCCAGGTTGCAGGCCCTGACCCGACGCAGCGCGGTTCATGAACCGTTGCAGATCCAGGTCGCCGACCTGTGGATCGACCTGATGGCGCGCAAGGCCAGCCGGGCCGGCCAGCGCCTGGACCTGACCGCCAAGGAGTTTTCGTTGCTCAGCGTGCTGGCCCGGCGCCAGGGCGAGATCCTGTCCAAGACCGCGATCGCCGAGCTGGTCTGGGACATCAATTTCGACAGTGACGCCAATGTCGTCGAGGTAGCGATCAAGCGCCTGCGCGCCAAGCTCGACGGGCCCTTCGACAACAAGCTGCTGCATACCATCCGAGGCATGGGCTATGTCCTGGAAAACCGTGGCTGAAGCCTGCGGCAGTACCCGCTCCCACGCGTCGGCCACAGGTGCCGCCCCATGAATCCTTTACGCAACTCCATCGCCCTGCGCCTGTCGGCGCTGTTCGCCATGGTCGCCCTGGCCGTGTTCGTGCTGATCGGCAGCGCGCTGTACCGCCAGGTCGATCGCAGCCTCGACCTGTTGCCTGAAGCCGAGCTCGATGCGCGCTTCAGCGTGCTCGAATCGACCCTCAACCGCTACGGCACCCCCGAGCACTGGGCCAAGATCAACAACAAGCTCAACCTGCTCGGCGAAGAAGACCGGCGCATCCGCTTCTGGGTAGTGAGCGGCAATCCGGCCTTCGAGTATGGCCAGCCCAGCGAACAGGTCCGCGCTTTCGCCGACGGCCCGGAGGGCATGCGCGACCTGCGCCTGAGCGACAGCCCCTATCCCTACAAGGTGCTGGTCAGCGCTCTGCCCGCCCTGGGCGAGCGCCCGCCGCTGCGCTTTCTGATCGGCATCGATACCGAGACGTTCTGGCAGGCCCAGCACAGTCTGCTGGTGGCTATCGTCGGCCTGGCGGCCTTCGGCGTGGTGCTGGCCTCGCTGCTTGGTTACTGGGTCGCGCGCATTGGCCTGCGCCCACTGCTGGCCCTCTCCGACGAGGCCCAGGCCCTGGCGCCGCCGCGTCTGGATGGCCGCCTGCAGACCCGCGACCTGCCGCCTGAACTGGCACGCTTCGCCGGCACCTTCAATGCCGCCCTCGACCGCGTCAGCCAGGCCTATTCGCAACTGGAAGCCTTCAACGCCGACGTCGCCCACGAACTGCGCTCGCCGCTGACCAACCTGATCGGCCAGACCCAGGTCGCCCTCACCCGCGGGCGCAGCGCCGAGCACTACTTCGAGGTGCTGCAATCGAACCTCGAAGAACTCGAGCGCCTGCGCAGCATCATCAACGACATGCTGTTCCTGGCCAGCGCCGACCAGGGCAGCAAGGCCACCGCCCTTACCCAGGCCTCACTGGCCGAGGAAGTGGCCACCACTCTCGACTACCTCGACTACATCCTCGAAGACGCCCACGTCAGCGTCACCGTCAGCGGCGATGCCCAGGCCTGCATCGAAAAGGCCCAGTTGCGCCGGGCACTGATCAACCTGCTGAACAACGCCGTGCAGCACACCGCACCGCACCAGGCGATCCAGGTGCGCATCGAGGCTAATGAGGAGCAGGTCAGCATCGCCGTGAGCAACCCGGGGCCGGCGATCGACGACGAACACCTGCCGATGCTGTTCGAGCGTTTCTATCGGGTGGATGCGGCCCGCGCCAACAGCGGCGGCGGCAACCACGGACTGGGCCTGGCCATCGTCAAGGCAATCGCCCTGATGCACGGCGGCAGTGTTTTCGTGCACAGCGAGGCCGGGGCGAATACCTTCGGTATCAACTTGCCGAGCGCTCAACTACGCGGGTTTGCGGTAAAAGTCTGAGTGTTTTTCCCGCGATCATTACTTTTTGCGCAACAGTGCTTATCTGAACAGCCTCTGTTTCCCCGCTGTTTACAGGACTAACTTTAGCCCTGTCTCCATTAGCACTTGCCCCGCAAGAAGGTTGTTCCAAATGTCCAACAGTATGGGTATTGCCAGCGTCTTCGTCCTGTCTTCCCTGTTGTTGTCGCCCCTGGCCATGGCGGAAGAATCCCCGGCCTTCGTCGCCCGCAACGCCGAACTCGCCGCGGTTCACCAAGAGGCGCGTGACGCCTACGCCGCGCAGCAGTCGGCTGCGGCTAAAGACGCACAGCAGACCGCTTCCAAGGTATCTGTCGATACCGATGCCGATAGTTGACCGGCCACGTCAGCTGTTTCCAGTTTTCCCTGGGCTACACCATGGGCACTGCCTGTGACGATATGTTAGCCTTTCAAAGCCGCTGCCTTTCAGCGGCTTTTTTTATGCGTCGGAAATCTCAGCCTGGCTGTTACGTCTCTAATAAGAACTTGCAGACACGACAATAAAAAACTGCCCCATCGCTTGACCAAAGGAGTTTGTACCGGTGTCTTTCGCGTTTCGTTTCACCCCGTTGTTCGTTGCATTGGCCGCAACGATGCCCGTGGCCGCACAGGCCGATGAAGACAAGGCTGATGGCTTCATCGAGGGCTCCACGCTGAACCTGCATTTGCGTAATGCCTACTTCAACCGCAACGAGAAGAATGCCTCGATCAAGGACAAGCGCGAGTGGGGCCAGGGCGCCGTGGCGCGCTTCGAGTCCGGCTACACGCCTGGCGTGATCGGCTTCGGCCTCGACGCCCACGCCATGGTCGGCCTGAAGCTCGACGGCGGTGATGGCCGCGCCGGCACCTCGATCCTGCCGAGCGCGCCGGAGGACAAGGCGCGCCATGCCTTCTCCACTGCCGGCGGCGCGATCAAGCTCAAGGGTTTCGACACCGAGTTCAAGGCCGGCGACCTGTTCCTCACCAACCCGGTGATCGCCGGTGGCGAAAGCCGCATGCTGCCGCAGACCTTCCGCGGCGTCGCGCTGACCAACAACAGCATCGACGGGCTGATGCTCGAAGGCGGCAAGGTCAGCTTCACCAAGCCGTACAACCAGAGCGGCCACCGCCGCATCAACACCTACTACAGCAACCAGACGCCCGAGCAGGACAGCCAGAACCTGAGCTGGGCCGGTGCGTCGTGGAGCGGCACCGAGGGCGTCACCGCCAACCTCTACGCCGCCGAGCTGAAGGACATCTGGAACCAGTACTACGCCGACTTCGACTACACCTACCAGGTCAACGACCTGGTCAGCCTGAACCCGGGCGTGCACTTCTACCACACCCAGGACACCGGCCAGTCGAAGCTGGGCGACATCGACAACAACACCTGGAGCGTGCACTTCACCGTCGCCGCCGGGTACCACAGCGTCACCGCCGCCTACCAGCGGGTCAATGGCGACACGCCGTTCGACTACATCAACCTGGGCGACAGCATCTTCCTCGACAACTCGCGCATGTACTCGGACTTCAACGCGCCGAACGAGCGCTCGTGGAAGCTGCAGTACGACTATGACTTCGCCGGCCTCGGCATGCCGGGCCTGAGCACCTCGCTGTCGTACTCGCGCGGCAAGGCCGACCTGACCAAGGCCAGCCAGGACACCCAGTACTACGCCTTCTATAACGCCGACGGCGAGAATGCCCGGCACTGGGAGCGCGACTTCGACGTGAAGTACGTGTTCCAGCAAGGCCAACTGAAGGACCTGTCGGTGCTGCTGCGCTATGCCACGCACCGGGCCAACGCGGCGTACTCGAACATCCAGGACAACGACGAATTCCGCGTGATCGTGGATTATCCGTTGAACGTGTTCTGATCCATCATCGCGGGCGAGGGCTACGCCCTCGTTTCGCCGGCAAGCCGGCTCCCACAGGTACAGCGCTATTTTGTGGGAGCCGGCTTGCCGGCGATGCTCTGCTTCAACTGTTTCTTTTCAGCCCTGTTTCCAGGTCATTGATCAGCGCCTTGGCCATGGCGCTGAGCATCCGCGCCGCACTCCCCGCTTTCAGGTCCCCTTCCATTTCCGCCTCGGTGGTCAGGTGCAGGATGCAATCCTGCAATACCGACAGTTCATCGAATGCCCGGCTCAAGGGTACACCCGGCAGCACGCGATAACATTCCAGGAAGGTCTCGTCGCCCGCGGTGACGGGCATATCGAGCTGCTCGCTCATGGCTGCACCTCCAGCGACCTGGCATGGGCCATCAGGCAGCTCAGCAGCCGGCTGTGGATGGAAATGTTCTCCACCAGGATCTCGGGACGCTCATCCACGGGAAAGGCCATGTAGACATCGCAGGTGCGGGTCATCATGGTCATCAGGACAGCGGCATGTTCCCAGACTTCGGCGAGGGGCAGGTGGTCGATGATGGAGATGTAGGGGATGGGTGGGTCAGGTACTAGCTTTTTCATATGCGTTTTCCAATGTCATTAAAGGAAACCGCCAGCTCATCCTTTCTCACCAGATAAGGGTGGCAGCCGTACACGGGGTGAGAAAACCGAGGACATTGGAACCCGGCCAGACCTAGGTCTGCCCATGCACGGCTGCCGTAACAGAATGCGGAACCAACATCGTTCGGGTTTCTCACGCCCGGTCACCAAATTTGGCGACCCGACGACGTTAGCCCTGATGCATTTCCCGGCCTATCCAGACCCTTCCGGCAAGCGCGTAGGATAGGTCCCAAGCACAGCCCGACTGAAGCATTTGGTTTCAGATTCGGAAATGTCGTACACCAGATCACGCAAGAAGGCTCACGGCACTCCTTCTCTACCAATTTCGAGCGAATGCTCTGCTACGTGGCAGTTCGAAGCATGTCCATGGTTTCACTATACGGAGGTGGGGCGTCGTATTCCGGTGGCAGGTCAACAGCCTCAGCGACAGGTCTACGGGGCGAATCTAATGGGTTTTGGTCAGCCTCAGTCCCCCAATCGGGCAGCGGAAGCCCACGCTGTACATACTCAACAGCGGAGTAGAATCGACCCTCTTCAAGCTTTTCGAAACTCTTGGCGATCTTTTTTTTGTTTCGCTCAAATTGCACCCACGGCATCGATGTTGTTGGCCGAGCATTCGGAAGGTTCTCTACTTGATCGGCAAGTTTTTTGGCTTTCTCGATCCTGCTGATGAGCTTGCCAATATGGCGTTTAGCTTTCTTGCTCAGGGTCGGATAGTTCTGCCAATCAGGATGGTACTGAAGTGGATTCTCGAGTTGCGCATGGCGATGCAGTTGACTCGTAAGGTTGCGAGACTGCCCAGAATCATCCCGATAATTCATAGGGTCACCGGCACAGTACGCGTAGGCATTGGCCCCACCCGCATCAAACGGGCTCAAACTATCCGCCGAGATAAAGCGCATAAGCCGAGGGTTATAGATACGGTGCCCCCGCCCCAAAAAATAGCAACTGAGGGGTGGTGTCCGTGGGTATCCATCGAAACCAAGCCACGGCTGCACACGGTTGCCAACCGCGTCGAATCCATAGCTGGTATAGGCAAACGCCTGGCGCCCGGCCTTTGAAGTGTGTTGCACAATCGAATGTTGGCGATCGGTTGCAAGCAACCCCATCGTCCGAAAACTGTTCGGTTCAAGAGTCATGGACATGCGCTTTTAATGAAGTGTCATAGCACTCTGCCCCCCAAACTGAGAGCTGACAACTGGTAGAAATGCCAGGTCATCCCGGTCTGTACCCGTGCGTATTCAAGCCTGCACATTGCGCAACGCAAATTCCCCTGTCGCCGCGAGCTAGACTTGTCATTGCGCCCGACTGAACCCTTTCCGTCGAGCGGAACACCTTTGATCTTGTCCGACAATCCCGCCTTGCCTAAAATACCGCCGCCGCTTTCCGGCCCACTCCCCATGGATCCCGGGGCTTATGCAGTTGCGAGCATGACGTTGCCCACCCGATCACCACGATCCGCCCTGTACAAGTCACACCCCGAGCTGGTCCTCAATCTGGGCAGCTGCCTTGCCGTGCTCGCCATCGTGGCCATCGTCGGCTACCTGCTGGCCCGCGAGCGCGACAGCGTCGAGCAATCGGAAATGCGCTCGTCGAGCAACATCGTGCAACTGATCGAAAGCGACATCCTGCGCAACGTCGAGCTCTACGACCAGTCGCTCAAGGGCCTGATCTGGGCCGTGCAGCACCCCGAGCTGCTCAACGTGCCGACCAAGCTGCGCCAGCAGATCCTGTTCAACCAGGCTTTCTCCGCCCCGGTGCGCGGTGACATTCTCTGGCTCGATGCCAAGGGCGACGTGCTCGGCGACTCCACCAGCGCGGTGCCGCGCCAGGCCAACTTCGCCGACACCGTGGCCTTCCAGGCGCACCGCGACCGCCCGGGCCTGGGCCTGCTGATCAGCCCGCCGTTCAAGGCACGGCTGGGCAACCTGGACTGGTGCATCAGTTTCAGCCGGCGCATCTCCGGCGCCAACGGCGAGTTCCAGGGCCTGGCCGCCGGGGCCCTGCGTCTGTCCTATTTCAACGAACTGTTCCAGCGCCTGGATATTGGCGTGGACAGTAGCATCAACCTGCTCAACACCGATGGCCAGCTGCTGGCGCGCCAGCCGACCCGGCCGCAGGATCCACTGATCGGCACCAGCTTCAGCGAGCGCCCCAACTTCAAGCGCATCCTCAGCGAGCGCAGCGGCAGCTTCACAGCCCGCTCGACGGCCTATGAGGGCCAGCGCCTCTACACCTTCGCCCGGGTCGCCGACCTGCCGTTGATCGTGCTGGTGGCCCACTCGGCCGATGAAGTGTTCCAGTCGTGGCGGCGTACCGCGATCGTGGTCAGCGTGGCCACCGGCGTGCTGTGCATTGGCATCCTCTGGCTGACCTTGCTGCTGGGCCGCGAGCTACGTCGGCGCCACGATGCCGAACTGGGTCTGGCCACCCTCGCCGCCACCGACAGCCTCACCGGCCTTGCCAACCGCCGCCGCCTCGACCAGGTGCTGCGCCAGGAATGGGCGCGCGCCCAGCGCAACCGCAAGCCGCTGGCGGTGTTGATGGTGGATGTGGACCACTTCAAGGCCTTCAACCAGCGCCATGGCCATGCCGGTGGCGACCATGTGCTGCGCGAGGTGGCCACCACCATCGAGCTGTGCATCCGCCGCCCTGCGGACCTGGCGGCGCGTTACGGCGGAGAGGAGTTCCAGGTGGTGCTGCCGGAAACCGAGTTGGCCGGCGCCCGGTTGCTGGCCGAGCGGATTCGCGCCAGTGTCGAGGCGATGCCGCCATTCGGCGATGACGAGCGGTCGGTGACGGTCAGTGTGGGGATTGGCCTGCATATCCCCGGTACCCATCAGGACCTGGCGGCGCTGCTGGGCGATGCGGACGAGGCGTTGTATCGAGCCAAGGCCAATGGGCGGAATCGGGTGGAAGGACCCGAGGGGTGAGTCATGGGGCCGTTACACGGCCCTTTCACCGCGGTTCGTCGCCACGACAAGCCGGCTCCCACAGGGTTCGCTCCAGCTTCAAGCCATGCGCGATCTTGTGGGAGCCGGCTTGCCGGCGAAAGGGCCGCTCAGCGGCCCCTTGCTACTTACGACCGAGCGCGGGCTGCGTTACGCAGAGCCTTCACCTGGTCATGATTGCGCTGCACGCCCTGCAGTTGTTTCTCTACCAAGGCATACGAAGCGTCATTGGCCGAGCGCCCCAGTTTGACCAGCTTCTCGCGGGCTTCCTTGTAGGCCTTCAGCGCATGGTCTTCACCACGCTCCACTTCATTGAGCACCGCCTCTTCATCCTTGCCGGTGACCATCGACTTGAGGTTGACCCAGCCACGGTGCAGGTCGCCGCTGATGCTGGTGCTGGTTTCCGGATCACCGCCCAGCCGGCGCACTTCACTTTGCAGCTCGGCCGCAGCACTGGCGCACTCGCTGGCACGCTGCACGAAGAACGCTTTCAGTTCAGGGTTCTTCACATCCTCGGCGGAGGTCTTGAAGCCTTTCTCACCATCCTTGCTGTACTCGATCAGGTCGTTGAGTACGTCGATCGTGTCTTTGTTGGGGTTACTCATGGCAACAACTCCTTGGCAGGTGATAGTCACCTTGATCGGAGCAGGCTTCGTGCCAGGCCCAGCAAATAAAAATAAATGATATAAATCAGTAACTTGAAGATTTAATAAACACACCGTTAAACGGCGTTCTGCATGATCGCCGCTTGGGTCGTCGTGCAGTTTGCAGTAAGGTCGCGCTTCAACCACCACCGGCCACCGCCCGATGAAACCCGAAACCCTGCAACTGCTGGTAACCCGCACCATGCCTTTTGGCAAGTACCAGGGGCGGATCATCGCCGACCTGCCCGGGGACTACCTGGCATGGTTTGCCCGCAAGGGCTTCCCGCCGGGGGAGCTGGGAGGGTTGCTGGCGCTGATGCACGAGATCGACCACAACGGATTGGGCGATCTGCTGAAACCGTTGCGGGGCAAGACCAGGGGTTGAAGCACTTGATGGCCCTATCGCGGGGCAAGTCGCATCGGCGCACCGCCGCTCCCACGCCTTGTCAGCGGCTCCGCGACAGGATCCTGCGGGATTAGCCCTTGGCCGGCGCCACCACCATCTCCACCTGCTCGCTCTTCTTGATCAGCGCGTACACCACCGCCGTCAGCAGGCTGCCGGCGACGATGGCCAGCAGGTACAACAGCGCATGGTTGATCGCGTTGGGGATCAGCAGCACGAACAGCCCGCCATGGGGCGCCATCAGCTTGCAGCCGAAATACATCGACAAGGCCCCGGTCAGCGCGCCGCCGGCGATGCTCGCCGGAATCACCCGCAGCGGGTCCTTGGCGGCGAACGGGATCGCGCCCTCGGAGATGAAGCACAGGCCCAGCGCCAGCGCCGCCTTGCCAGCCTCGCGCTCACTCTGGGCGAACTTGCGCCGGGCCAGGAAGGTGGCGATGCCCAGGCCGATCGGCGGCACCATGCCGGCGGCCATGGTCGCGGCCATCGGCGCGTAGCTCGACGAAGCCAACAACCCCACCGAGAAGGCATAGGCGGCCTTGTTGATCGGCCCGCCGAGGTCGACGCACA
The DNA here is from genome assembly GCF_050586565.1 of Pseudomonas sp. WC1. NCBI lineage: Bacteria > Pseudomonadati > Pseudomonadota > Gammaproteobacteria > Pseudomonadales > Pseudomonadaceae > Pseudomonas > Pseudomonas sp. WC1. Next base: position 38,666 of record NZ_JBOBDQ010000035.1, on the reverse strand, counting down.
TCATGCCGCCGAGCAGCAACCCGAGCAGCACGGCGTTGGTGGTGCCCATGCTGTCGAGGAAGTGGGTCAGTCCCGCGAGCATGGCCGCCACGGGCTGGCCAACCACGTAGATCATCACCAGGCCGGTGAACAGGCTGGCCAGCAGCGGGATGATGAGGATCGGCTTGAGCGCGTCGAGGCTGCTGGGCAGGCGCACCCAGCGGGCGATGGCCTTGGCGCTGTAGCCGGCCAGGAAGCCGGCGACGATGCCGCCGATGAACCCCGCCCCGAGCGTGCTCGCCAACAGGCCACCGATCATCCCGGGCGCCAGGCCCGGGCGGTCGGCAATGGACCAGGCGATGTAGCCGGCGAGCAGCGGCACCATCAACTTGAACGCCGCCTCGCCGCCGATCTGCATCAAGGCGGCGGGCAGCGTGCCGGGCTCCTTGTAGGCCTCGATGCCGAACACGAACGACAAGGCGATCAGCAAGCCGCCGGCCACCACCATCGGCAGCATGAACGAGACTCCGGTCAGCAGGTGCTTGTAGACGCCGGTCTTCTCGGCCGGCGGCATCGCGCCGGTCGCCCCCGCTGCCTCCACCTTGCCCTCGGCCAGTGCCTTGTCCAGCGTGGCGCGGGCCTGCTTGAGGGCGATGCCGGTGCCGCAACGGTAGATGCGCTTGCCGGCGAAGCGCGCGGCCGGTACTTCGATATCGGCGGCCAGCAACACCACATCGGCTGCGGCGATGGCCTCGGCCGGCAGCGGATTGCGTGCGCCGACCGAGCCCTGGGTTTCCACGGTGAGCTGGTAGCCCATGGCCTGCGCCGCCTGTTGCAGGGCTTCGGCGGCCATGAAGGTGTGGGCCACGCCCGTCGGGCAGGCGGTCACAGCGACAATCTTCGGCCCACCATGCACCGGGGTTTGCGCCACCTGCACCTGGGCGCCGGCAGCGGCCTCGTCGAGGAAGCCTTCACGGTCGGCCAGGGCCTGGGCCGGCGTGCTCTGGTACAGGCGCTTGCCGGCAAAGCGCGCCAGGTCCACCGGCCCGGTGCTGACCACCAGCACCCAGTCGGCCTCGGCGATCTGCGTTGGCGTCAGGCGCAGCTCCGGGTGTTCGGCGTCGTGCACCTCGACGCAGGTTTTCCAACCCCGACGCTGGGCTGCGGCGGCCAACAGACGGGCGCTGAGCACGCTGGACACCTGGCCGTTGGGGCAGGCGGTGACAATGGCAATGTTCATCAGCAGCCCTCTTCTTGTTGTTCTGTAAGGCGCACGGCGGCTTCCAGGCGCTCCAGTTGCTCACGGTCGTGAATGCCGAAGCCGACCTGGGTGACTGCCTGGGCGGCGATGGCGGTGGCGCGACGCAAGGTAGCGGCGGGCGCTTCGGCCTGGAGCAGGCCATGGACCATGCCCGCGACCAGCGAATCACCGGCGCCGACGGTACTGGCGATGCGCACTTTCGACGGTTGCGCATGCAGCGCCAGGCCAGCGGCGAACCAGTTCACGCCCTGCTCGCCCTGGGACACCACCACATGCTCGACGCCAGTGGCGAGCAGCCGCCGTGCGGCCGCGCGTTGCTCGTCCGCGCCCTGCACCGGCAGCCCGAGGACTTCACCCAGCTCCTCGGTGTTGGGCTTGACCAGCCAGGGCGCGGCCTGCAGGCCTGCGCGCAAGGCTTCGCCGCTGCTATCCAGGGCCACCTTCAGGCCCTGCGCCTTGAGCATCAGCAGCAGCTCGCGCAACCACTCGGGGCTGATCCCCCGTGGCAGGCTCCCGGCCACCACCACGGCGTCATGCCCCGGGGCTACGTGTGCCAGACGTTGCAGCAAGGCGTTGCGGGCGGCCTCGTCGACCTGCGGCCCTGGCCCGTTGATATCGGTGACCTGGCCATCGGCCTCGACCAGCTTGATGTTGCTGCGGGTCTCGCCGGGCACGCGGACGAAGCAGTCGGCGAACCCACGCCAGGCAATCAGCGCTTCGAACGGCGCCAGGTTGTCGAGTCCGAGAAAACCGCCGACGGTCACGCTGTGGCCCAGGTCGGCCAGCACCTGGGCGACGTTCAGCCCCTTGCCGGCGGCATGGCTGTGCTGCGCCTGGCTGCGGTTGACCGCGCCTGCACGCAGGCGCTCGAGGCTGATGGTGATATCCAGCGCTGGGTTGAGGGTGAGGGTGAGGATCTTGGCCATCAGTAACGCTCCACCAGCGCCCGGACTGCCTCGGCGCTGTCTTGTTGCAGGGCCTCGCGCGCCAGGGCGCGGGCCGTCGAAAGGTCGGCCTGGCGCACCAGGGCCTTGACTTCAGGAATGCTGCGGGCGGCGACGCTCAGTTCGTCCACCTCCAGGCCCAGCAGCACGGCCACCGCCTGCGGGTCGGCCGCCAGCTCGCCGCACACGCCCACCCACTTGCCCTGGGCATGGGCGGCGCGCACGGTCATGTCGATCAGGTTGAGCACCGCCGGGTGCAGGCCATCGGCCTGTGCCGACAGGCTCGGGTGACCGCGGTCGATGGCCAGGGTGTACTGGGTCAAGTCGTTGGTGCCGATGCTGAAGAAATCCACTACACGGGCCAGTTGCGGCGCCAGCAAGGCGGCCGACGGCACCTCGACCATGATGCCCACCTGCAGGTCGGCCACCGGGATCTCCTGGCGCAGGCGCTCGACCATGGCCTTGGCGGCGCGCCATTCATGGAGCTGGCCGACCATCGGGAACATGATGCGCAGCGGACGGTTGTCCGCAGCACGTAGCAAAGCGCGCAGCTGGTCTTCCATCACCTGCGGGCGTTGCAGGGTCAGGCGCACGCCGCGCACGCCCAGGAAGGGGTTTTCCTCAGCCGCGATCGGCCAGTACGGCAAGGGCTTGTCGCCCCCGACGTCGAGCGTGCGCACCACCAGTGGCCGTCCGTCCAGGCCATCAAGCACCCGACGGTACTCGGCTTCCTGGGTCGCCACGTCGGGCAGTTGCGGGTGGGCCATGAAGATCAGTTCGGTGCGCAACAGACCTATGCCTTCGGCACCTTGCTCCACCACCTTGTCGATGCCGTTGCTCTGGCCGATGTTGGCGAACACTTCAACGGCATGGCCGTCGCGCGTCCGCGCGGGCTCATGGCGGTTGGCCCAGGCGATCTGCAGCCGACGCTCGCGGGCATCACGCTCTGCCAGGGCTCGTTGCAACTCGGACTCGGCTGGCGCAACCACAACCTGCCCGCGCTGGCCATCAAGCAGCAGCGGCGTGCCGCTCTCCAGCAACAGCACGGCCGCCCCGGCCCCGACCACCGCCGGGATGCCCAGGGCCCGGGCGACGATGGCGCTGTGGGCGGTGGCGCCACCCTGCGCGGTGACGATGCCGGCGACCCGTGCCGGGTCCAGGCGCGCCACGTCCGAAGGGCCGACTTCGACCATCACCAGCACATAGGGCTGCTCTGGCTCGGCGCTGTCCTTGACGCCGCACAGTTGCGCCAGCACCCGACGACCGATATCGCGCAGATCGGCGGCGCGCTCGGCCAGCAGCGCATCGTGCAGGGCCTCCTGCTGGCGGGCGGCGGCTTCGATCACCGCCATCCACGCAGCGGCGGCGCTTTCGCCCTGGGCCAGGCGCAGCTCGACGTCGTCGGTCAGGGCCGGGTCGGCGAGCATTTCCTGATGGGTGACAAAAATTTCGCCGATGGCCTTGTCGCTGCGTTGCACCAGGGCCTGAAGATCGGCGTGCACCGTGTCGATGGCCTGGCGCAGCCTGGCCCGCTCCTGGGCAGGCGACTCTCCGCGCAGCGGGTAGTCGATATCGCGCTCGACCTGGACATGGGCCGGACCGCTGGCGATGCCCGGCGCCGCAGCGACGCCTTGCAGCGTGCTGCCTGGCGTCGGGGCCTGCAGGGCGGACATCGGCGCCTCGTCCTGCACCGCTGTGGGCGGCAGTGGGTCCACCTCCTCGCCCAGGCCCTGCTCGATGGCTGCCAGCAGTACCGGCAAGGCATCGGCGGCGATATCGGGCTCGGCGATCAGTTCCAGCACCTGGCCACGGCGAGCGCCGAGGCTGAGCAGCTTGCTCAGGCTCTTGACCGAAACGGCGGGCTGGGCGCTGTCGTGCAGCCGTATGCGGATCTCGCCCTCGAAGCCCTTGGCCAGCTGCGCCAGTACCTTTGCAGGGCGAGCATGCAGGCCATGGGCGTTGGCCAGTACTATCCGGGCGCTCGGCCAGTCGGCGGGCGCCTCGCCGCCGAGCACTTCGAGCACGGCGCGGCTGCTGGTGGCCTGGTAGAGCATCTGCCCACGGCCTTCGATCAACACCTCGCACAGGCGCTCGAGCAGGGCTTGATGCGCCGCTCCGAGGCTGGCCAGGCAGAACAGGCCATTGAGCGGTTGATCGCGGTAGCGCAACGGTTGTTGCGGGGTGACGAAGGCCAACCCCGGTTGGCGCACCTCACGTTCGCTGTGCAGCCACCACAGGCCTTCACCCAGCGGCAGCGGCTCGGTCTGCTGCAGCACGGCGGCAAAGCCGCTGTCGGCACAACCGGCGCGTTGCAACAGACGAGCGCCGCGCCAGGCCAGTTCGTCGAAGTCTTCCGCCGCCAGGTTGAGGCCGACCAGCTGGGCATCCAGCGCCAGCTCGCGTGGCGCTCCTTGCAGTAACTTGAGCAGTGCCTCGGCGCTGCCGGAGCGACGCAGCGCCTCGGCCAGGTCGGTTTCACCAAGGGCGCGGGTCAGCAGTTGCAGCAGGCGCAAATGTTCATCGGAGCGGGCGGCGATGCCGATGGCCAGGTAGACGATCTGGCCGTCGCCCCAGTCCACGCCGTCGGGAAACTGCAGCAGGCGTACGCCCGTGGCAAACACCAGCTCGCGGGTCTGCGGCGTGCCGTGGGGGATGGCGATGCCCTGGCCAAGGAAGGTCGAGCCCTGTGCCTCCCGGGCTTGCAGCCCCGCCAGGTAACCCTCGGCGACCAGACCATCGGCAACCAGTCGATCGGCCAGCAGCGCCAGTGCCTCGCCTTTGTCGGCGGCACGCTGGCCCATGGCAATCTGCTCAACGGCAAGCTCGAGCATGACCCTCTCCTTTTGCGGCAGCCCCGTCGGCTACCGAGGTATTGTTGTGGAATTCGACGGCAAAAGCCGCCGAAACGATCAGCACAACCGGCGAAGACTGATTTTCAGGCAGGAAAATTCGCCTTGCTGAAACGTTTAATCTGACCAAGCGGCCACGTTACTCGATAATCTGCCAACGAAAAAGCCCCATCCTGTCGGACAATTGCGACAATGGTCGTCTGCGCGCGGGTCCGTCGATGGGTGAAACTAGCCGGTCAAGCCCCGCAGGCAGTCCCGGAAACAACAAGGAAAATTCGGTGAAACTCAGCGATATCGCCCGTCTGGCCGGTGTGTCCGTGACCACCGCCAGCTACGTCATCAATGGCAAGGCCGAACAGCAGCGCATCAGCAGCAGCACCGTCGAGCGCGTGCGTGCGGTGGTCGAGGCCCACGGCTTCACCCCGAACCCCCAGGCCGCCGGCCTGCGCAGCCGCCACACCCGCACCCTGGGCTTCATTCTCCCGGATCTGGAGAACCCCAGCTACGCCCGCATTGCCAAGCAGCTGGAGCAAGGCGCCCGTGCCCGTGGCTACCAACTGCTGATCGCCAGCAGCGACGACCAGCCCGACAGCGAACGCCAATTGCAGCAGCTGTTCCGTGCCCGGCGCTGCGACGCACTGTTCGTCGCCAGTTGCCTGCCGCCGGAAGACGAGAGCTACCGCGAGCTGCAGGCCAAGGGCCTGCCGGTGATCGCCATCGACCGGCGCCTGGACCCGGCGCACTTCTGCTCGGTGATCAGCGATGACCGCGACGCCAGCCGCCAGCTGGCCCAGAGCCTGTTGAAAACCCGCCCGCGCAGCATCGCCCTGATCGGCGCCCGCCCCGAGCTGTCGGTGAGCCAGGCCCGCGCCGGTGGCTTCGACGAAGCCTTGCAAGGTTTCGACGGCGAAGTGCGCCGCTACCAGGGCGAAGCCTTCAGCCGCGAGTGCGGCCAACGCCTGATGCAACAGCTGATCGATGAACTGGGTGGCCTGCCAGATGCATTGGTGACCACTTCGTACGTGCTGCTGCAAGGTGTGTTCGACACGCTGCAGGCGCGCCCCGACGACTCACGCCAACTGCAGCTGGGCACCTTCGGCGACAATCAGTTGCTCGATTTCCTGCCGCTGCCGGTCAATGCCATGGCCCAGCAGCACGGCCTGATCGCCGCCACCGCGCTGGAACTGGCCTTGGCCGCCATCGAGGACAAGCGCTACGAGCCCGGCGTGCACGCCATCGGTCGCACCTTCAAGCAGCGGATCGCCAAGGCCTGACCATGCGCCTGATCGACACCCACACCCACCTCGACTTCGCCGATTTCGACGCCGACCGCCCGCGCCTGCTGGCCAACGCGGCGTCGCGCGGGGTGGAGCGCATGGTGGTGCTGGGGGTGTACCAGGACAACTTCCAGCGAGTCTGGGACCTGGCCTGCGCCAACGAAGGCGTGTACGCGGCGCTGGGGCTGCACCCGATCTACCTCGAGCAGCACCTTCCCGAGCACCTGGCGCAGTTGCGCGACTGGCTCGAACGCCTGCGCGGCAATCCACGTCTGTGCGCGGTGGGTGAGTTCGGCCTGGACTTCTACCTGCCCGAACTGGACCCGACGCGCCAGCAGGCGTTGTTCGAGGCCCAGCTGCAACTGGCCTGCGACTTCGAGCTGCCGTCGCTGCTGCACGTGCGCCGCAGCCACGCCCAGGTGATCGCCACGCTCAAGCGCTACAAGCCGGTGCGGGCAGGGATCATCCATGCCTTTGCCGGCAGCTACGAGGAGGCGCGGGAATACATCAAGCTCGGTTTCAAGCTGGGACTCGGCGGCGCCGCCACCTGGCCCCAGGCATTGCGCCTGCGCAAGACCCTGCCGCGCCTGCCGCTGGACAGCGTGGTGCTGGAGACCGACGCACCGGACATGGCGCCGGCGATGTTCCCGGGGCAGCGCAACAGCCCCGAGCACCTTCCCGAGATTGCCGGGGCGCTGGCCGAAGTCATGGGGATCGAGACAACGCTGCTGGCAGAGGCCAGCAGTCGCAATGCCTGCGGGGTGTTTGGCTGGCAGTCCGACACAGGATCCGCGTCGGCCTCGATCATACCCTGAACGCCCCGATCAACCGCTTGAGCTCCACCACCTGCGCCGACAACGCCCGGCTGGCATCTTCGGTCTGACAAGCGCCTTCGGTGGTGTCCTGCGCCGCACGGTTGATCGCCACAATGTTCTGGTCAATGTCGTGGGCCACGGCGGTCTGCTGCTCGACGGCGGCGGCGATCTGCTGGTTCTGTTCGACGATCCCGCCGACCGCGCCAAGGATGTTGCCCAGTGCCTGCTGCACCTGACGCGCTTCGTCCACGGTGCCTGCGGCCATCTGATGGCTGCTGCCCATCACCCGCACCGCCGCGCCCACGCCTTCGCGCAGGCGCTGGATCATCTGCGCGATCTCCTCGGTGGAGTCCTGGGTGCGCCTGGCCAGGGTGCGCACCTCGTCGGCGACCACGGCAAACCCCCTGCCCTGCTCACCGGCCCGGGCCGCTTCGATGGCAGCGTTGAGGGCCAGCAGGTTGGTCTGCTCGGCGATGCTGCGGATCACCTCCAATACCCGACCGATGGCCTGGCTGTCGCCCGCCAGCTGGTTAACCGCCGCCACGCTCTGGTCGATCTCGCCGGCCAGGCGGGCGATGCTGCCCTGCTGGCTTTCCACCAGGTCGCGGCCCGAGGCACTCTCATGGTTGACCCGCTGCGCGCCTTCGGCGGCCAAGGCCGCGCTGCGGGCGACCTCCAGCGCGGTGGCGCTCATCTGGTTCATGGCCGTGGCCACCTGCTCGATCTGCTCGCGCTGGCCACTGACCGCCTGGTTGCTGCGGCTCGACACCGAAAGCACCTGGCCGGCCTGCTCCTCGACCGTGGACACGGTCTTGCCGACCTGTTCGATCAGCCCGCGAATGCGCCGCACGGTCTCGTTGAAACCACGCCCCAGTTCGCCCAGTTCGTCCCGGCTGCTGGCCTGGAAGCTGATGGTCATGTCGCCTGCGGCCACCTTGTCCATGGCGGTGCCCAGGTTGCCGAGGGTTTCCCGGGTGGAGACGTAGAAGCCGCTGTAGAGGTAGATGATCAATGCGAAGACGCAGGCCAAGGCCGCCACCAGCGCGACCGTGCGCAGGCGGTGCTGGCCGAGGCGCTCTTCCAGTTGCCCATGCAGATGGGCCAGAACGGCATCGTTCAAGCGGTAAGTCTGCGCCATCAGGTCGCTGGTCTGCTGGTAGAAACCGGCCCACGGCGCGTCCAGGCTCTCGGCCACCACCACCTGGTCCTCGAACAGGGTCGCCGCCTGCTTGACGGTGGCCTGGCTGGCCTGGGCGCTACCGGCGAGCGCGAGCTTGAGCCCGGCATCGGTTGCCAGGGCGTCATCCAGGCGAATGGCGTAATCGGCGGACAAGCGCTCCAGGCGCTGTAGCAGGTCTTCGAAACGCGCGCTGCCCGAGGAGTCCATGAAGCCACGACCCAGGGCCACCGCGCCCATTGCCCGGCCCTCACCGATGGCCTGGGTCACCTGGGCGGTGGCATTGCCGAGCAGCTCGCTCAACTGACGCACCGAGGCCTGACTGTCCTGGCTGAGCCCCGACTGGCTGGCCACCAGCTTGCCCAGCACCTGGGCCTGGGCCAGCAACTTGTCGAACAGCGCCGCCTTGTTCTGCAGCGAGCTTTCGTCACGGGCACTGGCAAAGGCCTCGGCCAGCTCGGCACGCTTGGCCTCGAACACAGGGTCGCTACCCTTGAGGCCATCGAGCCGGGCCTGGACCTTGTCCTGCAGCGCCGCGATGCGGCTTTCCACATCGCCGGCCTGGCCCGACTGGCCCAGCACGGCGTTGATCTGCAGCAGGTTGCCGAGGGTCTCCAGGTCGCCGCGCAACGTCAGGCTCTCGGACAACGGCGCCAGCCCCTGCAATTCGCCACGGGTGGCCTGGAGCTGGCTGTAGGCGTCGCGTACCAGATAAAAGCTGGTGACCAGCATGGGCAGGAAAAACAGGACGCTGATCAGGCTGAACTTCATGCCGAAGCTCAGCCGATTCATCAGTGCGATGGCCGGATAGAGCAGACGCTTCACAGGTCACCTCCTTGAATTCTTGTTGTTCTGCGGGGTAGCACTAGGCCACCTAGGGCCAGTGGCCTTGTATAGCGCAGATTGGAATCAAGGTTTGTAACTTATGGTTAAGCGATCAGTTCGGTAGCGAACTGCTCAGACCAACACGGTCCACAGGGCAAAGCAGGCATACCACAGCACCGCGCAGCGCAGCAGCAGCTCCCACAGGCTGTCCAGCCGCTCAAGACCGCGCTGGCGGTCCTCTTCCTCAGGGATGTCGTCGGCCACCCGGCCGACCTTGGCCACCAGGTGCCCGGCGCTGACGTGCCAGTCGAGCAGCTCGTGCAGCATCACGCGGGTCACCGCGACGAAGTTGCCGACCAGGGCGAAACTCACCGTCATCACCCGTACCGGCAGCCAGTCCATGGCGTGGCGCAGTTGCCCGGCCAGGCTCTGCAAGGCGGGCTGACGGCTGTTGTCCATGGTCAGCGCCAGCAGGCGGTAGGCCAGCGCCGCCGCCGGGCCGAGCAGGAAGTACCAGAAGATCACCGCGAAGAAGCTCTGGTAGGCCTGCCACAGCAGGTGGCCCTGAACCCGCTTGATCAAGCTCTGGGCATCGTCGGCGGCCAACCCCAGGTCGCGCTCGGCCACGTGCAGCGCGGCCTGTTCGTCACCCCGGCGCCAGGCGTCGCGAAACGGGCCCAGCGCCGCCTTTACATCGCCGCGCCCCAGGCTGTAGATCAATACCAGCAGGTGCACCGGCAACGCCAGCAAGCCATAGGCCACCGGCTCCAGCACATGCAAAAGCAGCACGAGCAGCGCCACCGGTGCCAGGATCAGGATACTCAGCGTCCACCACGGGTGGACCTTGCCGCTGCGCTCCAGGCGCACCAGCTCGCCCAGATAGAAGCTGTCGCGCTGCAACCGCTGGCGCAGGGCCGAGAACTTCTCGACCCACAATGCCAGCACCAACACCAGAAAACTCATGCCTTGTCCTCGTTGCGTTGCAGGGCAGCCCGGTAGCGCAGCCAGTCGAATGCCGGGCCCGGGTCGGTCTTGCGCTGCGGGGCGATTTCGTTGTGGCCACAGATGCGCTGGGCGTCGATCACTGGCCAAGCCGCGCGGATCTCGCGGGTCAGCCGCTCCAGGGTGGCGTACTGGGCATCGGTGTAGGGCAGTTCGTCGGTGCCCTCCAGCTCGATGCCGATGGAAAAATCGTTGCAGCCCTCGCGCTCGCCGAAGCGCGACACGCCGGCATGCCAGGCGCGGTCGAGCAACGAGACGAACTGGGTCACCGCGCCATCGCGCTCGACGAACAGGTGCGCCGAGACGGTCAGGTGGTTGATGGTCGCGAAGTACGGGTGCTCGTCCGGGTCCAGGCGGTTCTGGAAGAACTGTTGCACCTTGCCGGTGCCGAAGCAGGCCGGAGGCAGGCTGATGTTGTGGATGACCAGCAGCGCAATGGCCTCACCTTCGGGGCGGGCGTTGAAGTTCGGCGAGGGGCAGTGGCTGACGCCGGTGAACCAGCCGGTCGCGCGGTCCAATTGCATGGTGCAGATCCTGAAATGACGCCCGAGACAGATGGTCAGTATGCCGTGGGCGGCCAGTGCTTGCATGTAAATGATTGTGCAGGAGGCTTCAGCTTTGCTGTGCCTGCTGCCCACGCAATTGCTCCAGCACCGCCTCCAGCGCCCGCTCGAACAACAGGCCATCGTCCAGCAGGCGTACCTCGCCACGGCGCAGGGCCATGGCCAGGCCCATGCGGTTCCATTCGCGCACCTTCATGCCGGTGCGGTTGCTGAAGACCAACCGGTCATTGCTGTCGATACGCGCCACCAGCTTGCAGCGCAGCGGCTCGTCGTCGTCCATCACCTCGACCCAGGTGCCGACCTGCAACCGCTGTACCTGATGAACGGCAGGGACATGCTCGTCGAGCGGCAGGCCAGCGTCCAACTCGGACTCATCGCTGACGACCAGCACGATATCGTCCTCCACCCACACTTCGTCCAGCGCGGCATCCGCCTCCGGCGTAGCGCCACAGGCGCGCTGGTGCAGCTTCTCCAGTTGCAGGAAGAAATCACGGGTGGCGGCGGAGTCCAGCGCCACCCCCGCCAGACCGTCGCGCAGCGCCTTGAGCAGGCCCGGCACCTGCTCAAGCAGGCGCTGCGGCTCACGGTACGGAGCAATGCTGACCAGCAGGTCGTCCACCGTCGCCAGGGCCTCGGCCCAGGCTGGCGAAGCCTCACCCTGCTTCAGCCAGGCCAGCAGCAGCACCTGGCTCCAGGATTGAACCAGCATCTGCACCACCACCTGCGGCAGCACCCGGCCATGCAGGCGGTCGTTGAGCTCCTGCTGCACACGCTGGCGGGCCAGCAGCGTACGGGCGCGGCCCTCCTCGGCGTCACGGGTGCGCTGTTCGAGCAGTTCGTTGCGCCGACGTTCATCCTGGCTGAAAGCGAGAAACTCATCGAGCAGTTCATCAAACAGGGCGCAATCGTCGGAAAAGTCATTGAGCAGGCGCTGCACGATCCGCTCGACGCGCAGGTGCAGGCTGTCGCGCAGCCCCTCGGCCTCGGTCTCCCAGCCAATGGCCGCGGCGGCTATTTCGTTGAGCAGGCGGCGCGCCGGGTGGCTGCCACGGCTGAACATGCCCTTGTCGATCAGCGCCACCTTGAGCACTGGAATATGCAGGCGCACGAGCAACGCACGCAGGCTGGCCGGCAGGTTGTGGTCACCCTGGATGAAGGTGAACAGCAGGTCGACCAGGTTGATCGTGTCTTCGTCGTCGGTGGCAATGCGCCGCCGCGTGCCGCTGCGCACGCTGACCCGCAACAGCAGTTGCTCCAGCTGCTGGCCGAGGTTGAAGTCATCCGGCTCGCCAGGGGCCGGCACATAGTGCTGCAAGTGGGTGAGCAGGCGCAGCAGGTCGCCGGTACTGGTAGGCTGGGCCGCACCGGCCGCCTGCAAACGCGGCGTGACCCGCCCGCGCACCGGCGCCAGCAGCGCCTGCACCGAGGCGAAGAACGCCTGGCCGGCGGAGTCGGGCAGACCGCCCGGCATGACGCTGGCCGGCACGCGCCTGGCAATGCCGCGCCGGTCCTCGGCACGGCGCCGTGGCGCGGGCAGCAGGTCCGGCAGCACGCCGGCACTGGCGAGCAACTGGCTGGCCTCGCCGTAGAGCAGGTCGAGGTCGCGCAGCACATAACGCTCGTACAGCTTGAGCAGCACCATCTTGACGTTGGCGCCGACCCCCAGGTTGCGCCCGGCATCCAGGAAGTAACCGCAGAGGTTGCCTGGCCCGAGTGGGTTGTGCGCGGTCTCCAGCGGCACTTCCAGCAACGTGGTGAAGCGCAGGTTCAGTTGATCGAGCAGAAACCCGTCACGCGACAGCACCCGATCGACCATGGCCTGCACGGCCACGGTTCGCTCCAGCGCCGACCTGTCCTGGGTCTGTGACCTGACCAGGGCCTCGAGCCCACCGCCCTGGCCGATACGGGCAAAGGCGTCGTAGAAGGTGTCGAGGAACCCGCGCTCGATGCTCTTGCGCTTCAGGCGCAGGTCGCGCATGGCTTCGAAGTACAGGTTCTGGTCGAGTCGGCCACTGGCCTTGTCGGCCATTTCGAAAAGGGTGTCGTCAGCATTGTCGAACAGCGCCTGCAAGCCCTGGCGCAATTGCAGCGCGGCTTTGTCGCGCACCTGCAGGAGCAGGACCGGAAGGCATGGCGAGGGCGCGCGCGCACCCCGGTCGATGGCCGCCGCCAAGGGCACCACCTTGCCTTCATCATGCATCCCGGACTCCTTGCTGGATGTTGCGTTGTTCGACTGGAAGATAAATCGTCAAAGCTATGACGCCAATTACAAGGCGCCATTATCGGTGAAAATTCTGGCAGCTGCCAGCACGCCTTTCGCACGCCTCAACGGACAATGCATTTGCAGAATTGCTCAAACCGCCTGACCAAAGGTCATCGGCACGGCAGCTGTACACGCCGCCCCCCTGCCCTATAATCGCCGGCACCTAGCTTGTGGAGCCGACCATGCCGAACCTACGCCTCGCCGACCTGACCGCCGAAATCGAAGCCAACGTGCGCCGCGCGCTGCTCGAGGACATCGGCGGCGGCGATATCACCGCCCAGTTGATCCCGGCCGAGCGCCTGGCCAAGGCGACCATCATCACCCGCGAGGACTGCGTGATCGCAGGCTCCGCCTGGGTCGATGCGGTGTTCCGCCAGCTCGACCCGCGGGTGGCGGTGCACTGGCAGGTGGCCGATGGTGAGCGCGCCACCGCCAACCAGGCGCTGTTCCACCTCGAAGGCCCGGCGCGCTCGTTGCTCAGTGGTGAACGCTCGGCGCTGAACTTCCTGCAACTGCTCTCGGGCGTTGCAACCCGCGCGCGCTTCCTGGCCGACCTGGTCGAGGGCACCCAGGTGCGCCTGCTCGATACCCGCAAGACCCTGCCGGGCCTGCGCCTGGCGCAGAAGTACGCGGTTACCTGCGGCGGCTGCCACAACCACCGCATCGGCCTGTACGACGCGTTCCTGATCAAGGAAAACCATATCGCCGCCAGTGGTGGCGTGGCCGAGGCCGTGGCGGCGGCGCACCGTATCGCCCCGGGCAAGCCGGTGGAGATCGAGGTGGAAAGCCTGGACGAGCTGCGCCAGGCGCTGGCGGCGGGCGCCGATATCGTCATGCTCGACGAATTAAGCCTGGATGAAATGCGCGAAGCGGTACGTATCACTGCTGGCAAGGCCAAGCTCGAGGCCAGCGGCGGGGTCAACGAGACCACCCTGCGAGTGATCGCCGAGACCGGTGTCGACTACATCTCGATTGGTGCGATGACCAAGGATGTGAAGGCGGTTGACCTGTCGATGCGACTGAGCCTGTGAGCTGAATCGCAGGTACAAAAAAACCGGCCAGATGGCCGGTTTTTTCATTGCGAGGCAAGCCCGCAGGGGCTGGATCAGTGCGCGGCGTTGGCCAGGCCGTCCAGGTAACGCTCGACGTCCAGGGCCGCCATGCAGCCAGCGCCGGCGGAGGTGATGGCCTGGCGGTAGACGTGGTCGGCCACGTCGCCGGCGGCGAACACGCCCTCGACGTTGGTGGCGGTGGCGTTGCCTTCACGGCCGCCGTGGACCACAAGATAACCGTCCTTCAGGGTCAGCTGGCCTTCGAACAGCGAGGTGTTCGGGGTGTGGCCGATGGCGATGAACACACCGTCGACCTTGATTTCGTCGAAGCTGCCGTCGTTGTTCTTCAGGCGCGCACCGGTCACGCCCATGTTGTCACCCAGCACTTCGTCCAGGGTGGCGTTGAGCTTGAGTTCGATCTTGCCTTCGGCGACACGGGCGTGCAGCTTGTCGATCAGGATCTTCTCGGCGCGGAAGGTGTCGCGACGGTGTACCAAAGTCACCTTGCTGGCGATGTTGGCCAGGTACAGCGCCTCTTCCACGGCGGTGTTGCCGCCGCCGACGACCGCCACCGGCTTGTTGCGGTAGAAGAAGCCGTCGCAAGTGGCGCAGGCCGACACGCCCTTGCCCATGAAGGCTTCTTCCGACGGCAGGCCCAGGTAGCGAGCGCTGGCACCGGTGGCGACGATCAGCGCGTCGCAAGTGTAGGTGCCGCTGTCACCGCGCAGGGTGAACGGCTTGTTGGCCAGGTCGACGGCGTTGATGTGGTCGAAGACGATCTCGGTCTCGAAACGCTCGGCGTGCTCCTGCATGCGCTGCATCAGGGCCGGGCCGGTCAGGCCGTGGGGGTCGCCCGGCCAGTTGTCGACTTCGGTGGTGGTGGTCAGCTGGCCGCCCGCCTGCATGCCGGTGATCAGCAGCGGCTTGAGGTTGGCGCGGGCGGCATACACCGCGGCGCTGTAACCGGCAGGGCCGGAACCGAGAATGATGACGCGCGAATGACGTACTTCGGACATGTCGAACTCCTGTCGAGCGGGCCGCACGGGGCCGGCGTCTGTGCGCCGGTTGCGCCAGCTGGAATTAAAAGGGACCCACGCAGCACTTGGGGAAGGCTACAACGCGTTGGTCCAAAACCAAAAAAGTTGAGCGCACTGTAGCGAGGCCGCAGAGATTAAGGAAATATCCTTCGACAATCCACCTTATAGACAGTCTCTATCCGCAGAGGAAATAGCCAGGCATTGTGCCTGTGCTTTGTTACACGCCGTTTCCCGGAGGCGCGGCGCCTTTCGTCGGCGCGCCAAACTCGGTAAGGTCAGCGCGTTTTCCTCAAGCGGAGCACTCCGATGCAAGCCCCCGTCCTGTCCGGCCCGCAGTACCTGCGCGAAGGCCTGAAACTGGTCCTGAGCCCCAGCCTGCGCCTGTTCGTGCTGCTGCCCCTGGCGGTCAACCTGCTGCTGTTCGGCGGCCTGATCTACTTTGCCGGCCACCAGTTCAGCCTGTGGGTCGATGCGCTGATGCCCACCCTGCCCGACTGGCTGGGCTTTCTCACCTACATCCTGTGGCCGCTGTTCGTCGCCCTGGTGCTGTTGATGGTGTTCTTCACCTTCACCCTGCTGGCCAACGTCATCGCCGCGCCGTTCAACGGTTTCCTGGCGGAAAAGGTCGAAGTGGTGGTGCGCGGCCAGGACAACTTCCCGCCCTTCAGCTGGAGCGAGCTGATGGCCATGGTGCCACGTACCCTGAGCCGCGAGATGCGCAAGCTTGGCTACTTCCTGCCGCGGGCCATCGGCCTGTTCATCCTGTCGTTCATCCCGGTGGTGAACGTGATCGCCGCGCCGCTGTGGCTGGTGTTCGGTATCTGGATGATGGCCATCCAGTACATCGACTACCCGGCGGACAACAACAAGATGAGTTGGCAGGACATGCTCGCCTGGCTGCGCGCCAAGCGCTGGCAATCGATGGGCTTTGGCGGGATCACCTACCTGGCGCTGATGATTCCGGGAGTCAACGTGCTGATGATGCCGGCAGCGGTGGCCGGAGCCACGTTGTTCTGGGTGCGGGAGCGCACTTGAAAGGGCCGGGGGCGCGTTGCGCCCCTTTCGCCGGCAAGCCGGCTCCCACAGGCACAGCGCAACCCTCTGTAGCAGCCGTCTCGCCGCGGCAGCTAAGCAAGACGCTGAACGGATCAGTGGCTTAACTGGCTGGAAAACTGCCCCACTGCATCCACCACCTTCTTCGCTCCTTCCTGGATCTCGACGATCACCCCGCCGGTATCGGCGGCCAGTGCCAGGCCCTGCTCGGCCTGGCGCTTGCTGGTGTCGATGATGTCCACCGCGGCCTGGGCCAGCTGTTCATTCTGCTGCACCACCTTGGCGATTTCCTCGGTGGCGCTACTGGTGCGCGAGGCCAGTTGGCGCACTTCGTCGGCGACCACGGCGAAACCACGGCCCTGTTCGCCGGCGCGGGCGGCTTCGATGGCGGCGTTGAGCGCCAGCAGGTTGGTCTGCCCGGCGATGTCGCTGATGGTCTTGATGATCGCGCCGATCACCTTCGACTGCTTGTCCAGTGCCTGGATGCCCTCGGCGGCTTCCTGCATCGAGCCCTCCAGCCCACGCATCACCTCGACGGTCTGGGTTACCACGTCGGTGGCCTTGCGCGCGCTGTCGTCGGTTTCCAGCGAGGTGGTGTAGGCGATGTCGGCGGCCTGGGCCACGGCCAGTTCCTGGTTGACTTGGTCGGTGATCACGGTGGCGAACTTGACCACCTTGTAGAGCACGTCGTGGGCGTCGATGATCGGGTTGTACGAGGCTTCCAGCCACACCACGCGGCCATGGGCATCGACGCGCTTGAAGCGCTCGGCAACGAATTCGCCGCGGCGCAGCCTGTTCCAGAACTCCTGGTAGCCCGGCGAATTGGCTTCTTCCGGCTCGCAGAACATGCGGTGCGACTTGCCGCGGATCTGTTCGAGGGTGTAGCCCATGGTCTGCAGGAAGCGGTCGTTGGCGGTCAGCACCTGGCCTTCGAGGTTGAACTCGATCACCGCGGTGGAGCGCATCAGCGCCTTGATCAGGCTCTCATGCTCACGGGACGTCTCGATGGTGCGGGTCAGGTCGCTGGAATGCAGGGAGAAGTACTTGAGGCGCCCGTCGCTGTCCTTGACCGGTTGCAGGATCGAGCGCAGCCAGGCCTCTTCACCGTTGCCACGCAGCAGGCGGAAGGCGCCGTTGAGATGCTCGCCCCGGGTGATGGCGTGTTTCATGCGCTGGTAGAAATCGAGCTTCTTCACATGGGCCGGGACGATCTCCTCGATATTGCGCCCGATGAGCTGCTCGGCGCGGTAGCCCATTTCGGCCTCGAAGTTGCCGTTGACCGACTCGATGCGCCCCTGTGGATCGAGCTGGAGCACCAGCATCTCGCTGTCGAGGCTGTTCTTGACCTGCTCGATGGACATCAGTTCTTCGCGCAGTTGCTGGATTTCTTTCTTCAGTTTGCTATTGAACATGGCCGCTCTCCCGGAGCGTATTCCCGTAGTCGAATGCATCTGCATCGGCTGCGTCCCGTGAGTTCTTGAGTGCGTTGCAAGGAAATATTCATACGGATGAAACTGCCGGAAATCAGGCGTCATCCGCACGTCACAAAGGCGTCATATGGCCGCAACGGGGGCGGCGGACACTTTTTGTCATGAACACACCGTCCTTGCGCATCACCCTGGTCAGCGAAACCTTCCCACCCGAGATCAATGGCGTGGCCAACACCCTTGGCCGCCTCAGCGAGGGTCTGCGCCAGCGCGGGCATCAGGTCGAACTGATCCGCCCGCGACAGGCCGCCGACAGCGCAACGGGCAACGATGACGAACTGCTGCTGTGCCGTGGCTGGCCACTGCCCGGTTACCCCGGCCTGCAGTGGGGCGAAGTGTCGATGCACAAGCTATGGCGTCGTTGGCGTCGGCAGCGTCCGGACGTGCTGTACATCGCCACCGAAGGCCCCTTGGGCCTGAGCGCCCTGCGCGCCGCCCGGCGCCTGGGCGTGGCAGTAGTCAGTGGCTTTCACACCAACTTTGCGCAGTATTCGGGGCAGTATGGCCTGGGGCTGCTGTCGCGACTGCTCACCCACTACCTGCGCTGGTTCCATCGGCGTACCGCCATCACCCTGGTGCCCAGCATCAGCCAGCGCCTGGAGCTGGAACGCCGCGGCTTCGAACGCCTCGGCCTGATGGCCCGTGGTGTCGACTCCGGCCTGTTCAACCCGGCACGGCGCAGCCAGGCCCTGCGCGGGCAGTGGGGGCTGGGCGTGGATGACCTGGCCGTGCTGCACGTCGGACGCCTGGCCGCAGAGAAAAACCTGGCCTTGCTGCGCCCTTGCATGGAAGCCCTGCGCAAGGCCTACCCGCACCGGCGGCTGCGCCTGGTGATCGTCGGCGATGGCCCACTGCGCGGCCAGCTCGAACAGCAGTTGCCCGATGCGGTGTTCTGCGGTGCGCAGCGCGGCGAGGTACTGGCCGAGCACTATGCCAGCGGCGATTTATTCCTGTTCCCGAGCCTGACCGAGACCTTTGGCAACGTGGTGCTCGAGGCGCTTGCCTCGGGCCTTGCCGTGGTCGCCTACGATGAAGCCGCCGCCGCCCAGCACATCCGCCACGGCCATAGCGGTGCGTTGGCCATGCCGGGTGACCAGGCGGCATTCATCGACGCCGCTTGCTGGTTGCTGGAGGAAAGCGAAACCCTGCGCCGGGTGCGCCTCAACGCTCGCCAGCACGCCAGCCGCCAGGGCTGGCCGGCGATCATCGAACAGTTCGAGGGTTACCTGTACGGAGCCTGCCGCGAGTTGCAGAGCACCCGCGAACAGACGCCGCCCCTGGTGATCAAGCCAGGGTCGTCAGCGCCTCACGGCTGAACGGCAGCACGTCTCCCTCACGCCCATCGCGAACCTTGCGCGCCCATTCGGCATCCACCAGCAAGGCGCGGCCCACGGCCACCAGGTCGAACTCCTGGTCCTGCAAGCGTTGCAGCAAGCCTTCGAGGCTGGCCGGCCTGGCCACCTTGTCGGTAGCGACCATGAACTGCAGGAACTCGCCATCCAGGCCGACACTGCCCACGGTGATGGTCGGCTTGCCGGTGAGCTGGCGGGTCCAGCCGGCCAGGTTCAGCTCGCTGCCCTCGAATTCTGGCTCCCAGAAGCGCCGGGTAGAGCAGTGGAAGATATCCACGCCCGCGTCGGACAAGGGCTTGAGGAACGCTGCCAGGGCCTCGGGGGTTTGCACCAGGCGTGCGTTGTAGTCCTGCTGCTTCCATTGCGAGAAGCGCAGGATGATCGGGAAATCCGCGCCCACGGCCTGGCGCACGGCCTGGATCAGTTCGATGGCGAAACGCGAGCGTCCGGCCAGGTCACCGCCGTATTCGTCGTCGCGACGGTTGCTGGCCTCCCAGAAGAACTGGTCGATCAGGTAGCCGTGGGCGCCGTGGATTTCCACACCGTCCATGCCGATGGCCTGGGCATCGCGCGCGGCCTGGGCGAAGGCGGCGATTACCTCGCGAATGTCGTCGTGGCTCATCTCCTGGACCAGTACCTGGCCATCCTTCTCCTTGCCGCTCGGGCCATAGCCCGGCACCTCGGCATCCGGCTCGGTGCCCAGGCGGCGCACACTGCCCACGTGCCACAGTTGCGGCACGATGCGCCCGCCTTCGGCATGGACCGCGTCGACTACACGTTTCCAACCGGCCAGGGCATCTTCACCGTGGAAGCGCGGCACGTTGGGGTAGCCATTGGCGGCCTTGTGCCCGACCGTAGTGCCTTCGGTGATGATCAGCCCGACCCCGGCTGCGGCACGACGGCGGTAGTAATCGACCACACCGTCATGGGGCACGCCCCCGGGGCAGAGGGTACGGGTCATCGGTGCCATGACCACGCGGGTCGGCAGGTCAAGGGAGCCTAGGGTGAAAGGCTGGAACAGAGGGTTGCTGGACATGCGGCGCTCCCGACGGGTGAGGAAATGCGCCTGAGCTTAGGGGCCGCCTGGCGGATGGCCCAGCATTATTGATTGCAGTGATCGGCCGTCATCGTTGTGAGCAGAGCGAATTGCAACAGGAAATTTATTTTCAGAAAGGGCTTGAATTCATCCGACAGTTGCCTGACTTTAGAGTCAAGAGGCGCAGGAAAACCAACGCCCTCAGTGGCCTAGGCGCGCCTCTCGCGAGCAAGCTGAATAAGGATTGAATCATGCAAATCCAGGTCAACAGCAGCAACCATATCGAAGGCAACATCCGTCTCGACCAATGGGTCCGCAGTACCCTGCAAAGCAGCCTCGAACGTTACGAGGACGACCTCACCCGCATAGAAGTCCACCTGCGTGACGAAAACGGCGCCAAGCCCGGTCCCCACGACAAACGCTGCCAGATGGAGGCTCGCCCTAAAGGTCACCAGCCGATTTCCGTGACCCACACCGCCACTTCGCTGGAGCACGCCGTCGATGGCGCGGCCAGCAAGCTGAACCACGCCCTGGAGCATTTCTACGGCAAGTTGCGCAGCAAGCGCGGCGCCCTGGAACTGAGTGATCCAGACGCCTGACCGACAATGGTTCAGACAAGAACGCCCGGCCTTGCGCCGGGCGTTTTCGTTGTTCACCGATCAGCGGGCCTGAACCAACCTCGGTCGAGCCCGGTCAACTTCTGCAATCATTCACTGCAGAACCCGACCATGAACAATCCCTTCGATCAGATCAGCGCCGCCTTCGCCCCAGAGTACCGGGTCAACCTGAGCATCGAACGCCTGGACGGCAGCATCATGCTGACCCTCTCCGACGACAGCGGCGTGGTCGCCAAGCGCCTGATCAGCCAGGCCCAGCGCAACGACCCGGTGCGTCTGCAACGAGTCATCGACAGCATTCGCCTGGGCCTGGCCATCGAGCTGGGGCAAAACCCGCTGGAAGTGCTCGCAGCCCTGACCCGCCCCGCGCAGGGCGAGCGCCGCGTCCCTGTCGTCGGCCTGGCAAACTGAGGGTTATTTGCCCTCGTCCACTTCCTTGCCGCTGGCATCCAGCGCCTTGGTCGACGGGTAGCGGTACGACGCATAGCGCACCACCAGGATGGCGAAGGCCAGCAGCAGGATACCGCCGCACACGTACAGCAAGCCGACATCCGGCGCCTTGTGGTGCGAGACATCGCCGATCAGCAGGCGGGTCAGCGCGGTGATTGCCACGTAGAGCAGGAAGCGGATCGGCATGTGGTTGGTCTTGAAGTAGATCCCCACCATCGCCCCCAGCTCCAGGTAGATGAACAGCAGCAGGATGTCATCCACGCTCACCCCACCCTTGCCCAGCATGTCCAGGAAGGTCACTACCGCCGCATAGGCGGTGATCGCGCCGATACCGAACAGCGCCAGGTAATGGAAGGCCTCCACACACAGGTTGCCCAGCGAGTCGGCGGAGCCGTGCAGGCCCTTGCGCAGCTTTTCTGCCCATTTGATGTTCACGATGTTCGATTCCTGATACTGAAGGTCTTGGTTGCCATGCAGTTAAAGGGCCATGGCCCCTGTCTTGGAAGGCGGTCGATTGCCGCAAGACACCTGTGGGCTACGCTGATTGTCAGTTTGCCTGGCCATCATTGCGGTTGCAGGGTGATGGCCTGACGATGTACTGTATAAAAACACAGTAATGCGCAATCCAATCAGCAAAAAGGCACAGAGGTGATGAATGGCCGTCGAAGTGGTGTACCGCAGCAGCCGCGACCCGGAGCGCTTGTTCATGGATAAGGCCGAAGCAGACCGTCACGACAAGATGCTCGAGCTGGCCGAACGCCTGGCCGAGGTACTGCACAAGGCCGTGCCTTCGATGAGCGAGCAGCAGGTAGAGGAAGCCGGCATCTACATGGCGAAGAACCGCGATGTGTTCGCCCGAGCGTTCAAGAGCCAGCCCGATGCGCTGGCGGAGCTGCTCGAAGGCGGCGCGGTGGAATGACGCTATCGCGGGGCAAGCCCGCAAGGCTCGCATCCATGGAAAATCTCGTGGGAGCGGGCTTGCCCCGCGAAATGGCTTTCAGCCGTACAACAATCTTTCCGCCAGCATCTGCGCCACCCGTGCCGGCGAACGTTTCTCCGCCTGGGCATGGGCGAACACTTCGGTCAGCCGCGAAGGTATCCGCGCCAGGTGCGCGGTAATGGTCCCCAGCCCCTCGCCCCGATGGGTCAGGGCCACATAGATCAGCCCACCGGCATTGATCACATAGTCCGGCGCATACAGGATTCCCCGGTTCTCCAGCTGGTCGGCCACCTGCAAGGTGGTCAGCTGGTTGTTCGCCGACCCCGCCACCGCCGCGCAGCGCAGTTGCATCACGCTCTGCCCGTTCAGCACCGGCCCAACGCCACACGGCGCAAAGATGTCGCACGGCGTGCTGATCAAGGCTTCATGGGCCACCGGGTGGGCATTGAGCTGCTCCACCGCCAGGCGCACCTTGCCGGCATCCAGGTCGCTGACCAGCAGCTCGGCGCCGGCCGCATGCAGTTGCTCGGCCAGCGCATAGCCAACGTTGCCCAACCCTTGCACCGCCACTCGCAATCCCTCCAGGTTGTCACTGCCCAACCTGGCCATGGAGGTGGCGCGGATGCCGGCGAACACGCCCATCGCCGCATGTGGCGATGGATCGCCCGAGGCGGTGGTGCTGGTGACGTAGGGAGTGGCCTGGGCGATGCAGTCCATGTCGAGGGTCGAGGTGCCACTGTCCACCGCCGTGATGAAGCGGCCCTGAAGGGTGTCGACGAAGCGCCCGAACGCCTCGAACAGCGCTGCACGGTTCTCCACATGCGGGTTACGCACGATCACCGCCTTGCCGCCGCCCATCGGCAACCCGGCCAGGGCCGCCTTGTAACTCATGCCCTGGGCCAGGCGGATGGCATCGGTCATGGCGCTTTCGTCGTCGGCATAGGGCAGGTAGCGACAACCGCCCATGGCCGGACCCAGTTGTTCGCTGTGAATCGCCACCACGGCCTTCAACCCCGTAGGCGGGTCGATGAACAAGTGCAGTGACTGCGTGCGAGTGCTTTGCATGAGCGCGAACATCGACGGGTTCCCCAGCGAGGTGCTGCTACCAGTATAAACAGGTCAAGGCAGCACACCGTGCGGGCGGACCACTGGACGAAAAGCTTCGCCAGGGCTACAAGTTAAGCGTGATGGAGAAGTCCGATGAACTCACGCCAAGCCTGCCTGGCCTGCCTGGAACGCGAGCCGGTCGCCCTGCTGGAAGCCGCGCTGTGGATTGCTGCGGAGCATGACCGCACTGTCGAGCTCTCGGCCAGCCTGGCCAGGCTGCATGAGCTGCAACGCGAAGTCAGCACCAGCCTGCCGATGCTGCCGGTCAACGAACTGGCCCAGCCCTTGCTGCGCCAGCTCAACGCACTGGGCTTTCAGCAGGACGAGTACCACCCGTTGCGCCCGCACGTGGCCTTGATGGACAAAGTGCTGCAACGTCGGCGTGGCCAACCTCTGCTGCTGGCAATCCTTGCCCTGGAGCTGGCACGGCGGCTGTCGATCCCCCTGGAAGGCGTGAACTTTCCCGGGCACTTCCTGCTGCGGGTACCCGGTGCCGACCACCTGCTCGACCCTTGTGGTGGTCGCCGCCTGTATCCCAACGACTGCCGCGAACTGCTCGCCCGCCAGTTCGGCCCACAGGTGCCACTGTCCGCCGAGCACCTGCTCAGCGCATCGCCGCGGCAGATGCTCCAGCGCCTGTCGCGCAACCTTCGCCAGTTGCATATCAGCAACGACAACGACCTCGCGGCGCTGATCGATGCCGAGCGGGTCATGCAACTGGGCCCGGTGCAGGTCGGCGACTACCTGGCCCGGGCCACGCTGTACCAGCACCTGGACTGTCCCCAGGCAGAGCGCTTCGACCTGGAGCACGCCCTGCTGCTGACCGACGACCCGGTGCAGCGCCTGAAACTCACGGAACGCCTCGGCCAGTTGCCCAACGGCAAACGTTCAATCCATTAATGCCTCGCCCTTGACCGTCGCTTCGCGCGGCTGCGGTGCGCGTACCCGGCTGATCAGCAGCGCGCCGAGCAGCGCTGGCACGGCGCAGAAGAAGAAGATCTGCTCCACTGGCATGTGCAACGTCAGCAGCAGACTGCCGAGCAACGGTCCGAGGATCGAGCCGAAGCGCCCGACACCCAGGGCCCAGCCGGTGCCGGTGGCGCGCACCTGGGCCGGGTAGAAGTTGCTGACGAAGGCATTGAGCGTCAACTGCCCGCCAATGATGCAGAACCCGGCGGCGAACACACTGGGCACCAGCCAGCGCGGATCGTCATGGTTAAGGCCAACCAGCACGCTGAACAGCGCCGCGCCCAGCAGCACGCCGGCCAGCAGGTGAGCCTTGTTGGCCATGCGGTCGGCGCACCAGGCCAGGCACACCGCACCGAAGGTGCCGGCAAACAGGAACAGCGAAGTCACCAGGTTGGCCTGGTTCAGCGCCAGCCCGCTTTCCTGCAGCAGCGACGGCAGCCAGCTGATCATGAAGTACAACAGGATCAGGCTGACAAAGAAGGTGCTCCACAGCAGCAGCGTGGGCCGGGCGAACCCCTCGCGAAACAACGCCACCACGGTGAGCTTACTGTCGGCCGACGCATCGGCCGCGACCTGGGCCGCCGGCACCTGCCAGCCCGGCAGCAGGCGGGCGGTCACCCGTTGCAACCGCGCATAGGGAGGGGCGTCGCGCAGCAGGCGCGGCAGCGATTCAGGCAGGAACAGCGCCAGGAACGGGAACAACAGCAGCGGCGCCACGCCACCGGCAAGAAACACCGCCTGCCAACCATGGTGATCGATGAAACCTGCAGCTACGAAGCCACCCGCCGCGCCCCCCAGGGAGAAGCCGCAAGCTGCCAGAGTCACCATCAGGGTACGCAGCCGCGGTGGTGCATAATCGGCCATCAGCGCCATGGCGCTGGGCATCGCGCCGCCCATGCCGATACCGCAGAGAAAGCGCGCCAGCATCAGGCTGTCGAGGGAAGTGGCGAACACCATCAGCAGCGTAAGGCTGGCGTACAGCAGCACGCAGCACAGCAGCACCCGCCGCACGCCGAAGCGGTCGGCCAGTGGCGTCACCGCCAGCGAACCGACCGTCAGCCCCAGCAGGTTGGCGCTGAACACCGGCCCGAAGGCCGCCTTTTCCAGCCCCCAGTCCTGGGCCAGCGCGGGGATCACGTATCCCAGCACCTGGGCGTCATAACCATCGGTGACCAACAGCAGGATCAACAGCAGCAGCAAGCGCCACTGGTAGGGTGACACCGGGCGCGCGTCGAGCGCCGCGCGAAAGCTGGCTATCTGGTTGTGCATCGCAAGGTACCTGTCTTTTGTTGTTATGAGTGCAGGTGCGGGCTGGGTGGGTCAGTTGGGCGTGTCGGGCTGCCTCGACGGGTGAGCCTTGTGGAAGGCCGGGTGCTGTTCGGCGAGGGCCGCCACCCGGCAAATGCGCGGGTAGCCACTGAGGTCGATGTTGAAGCGCTCGGCCGCGTACAACTGCGGGATCAGGTAGACATCGGCCAGGCCCGGCGTCGCACCGAAGCAGAAGCCATCGTCGCCGATCAACTGCTCGATCGCCGCCAGCCCCTGGCCGATCCAGTGGCCGATCCACTGGTTGACCTGTGCCTCGTCGTGCCCCAACTGACGCAGCTGGTTGAGCACGCTGACGTTGTGCAGCGGGTGGACATCACAGCCGATGATCGCCGCCACGCCACGCACCTTGGCCCGGGCCTTGGCTGCGGTCGGCAGCAGCGCTGGCTGCGGGTGCGCCTCTTCGAGGTATTCGATGATCGCCGGCGACTGCACCAGCAACTCGCCATCGTCAGTACGCAGGGCCGGCACCCGCCCCTGCGGATTGAGCGCCAGG
This sequence comes from Pseudomonas sp. WC1, assembly GCF_050586565.1. Lineage (NCBI taxonomy): Bacteria > Pseudomonadati > Pseudomonadota > Gammaproteobacteria > Pseudomonadales > Pseudomonadaceae > Pseudomonas > Pseudomonas sp. WC1. Next base: position 12,789 of record NZ_JBOBDQ010000035.1, on the reverse strand, counting down.
TAGTCCGCGCCGCGCTGCTCGCCCTTGAGCAGGTTCACCGGCAGGGCCTGGTAGGCCAGGCCCTTGAGCGCCAGGGCGATGCGCACCCGATACGACGAGGTGGAGCGGTAGTAGGTGAACAGTTCCATCGCCCTGCCCTCCTCAGTTGGCCGCAACGATGGTGCCACGGCACTCGCCGAAGCCGATGCTGGCTACGCCATCGCGCACGCAACGGGCGCGCAGGATGATCTCGTCGCCGTCCTCGAGGAACTTGCGCACTTCGCCGCTGGCCAGTTCCACCGGCTGCTTGCCGCCTTCGGTGATCTCCAGCAGGCTGCCGAACGAGCCTGGCGCCGCGCCCGACAGGGTGCCCGAGCCGAACAGGTCGCCCGGTTGCAGCTGGCAGCCGTTGACGCTGTGGTGGGCGACCATCTGTGCCACGGTCCAGTACATGCTGCGGGTGCTGCTCAACGTGAGGCGATGCGCCGGCAGGTTCTGCTCGCGCATGCGTTCGGTCAGCAGCAGCACTTCCAGTTCGATGTCGAAGGCGCCGGAGGCCTGGTCGCGCTTGTCCAGCAGGTATGACAGCGGCTGCGGGTCACCCTCCGGACGGGCCGGCTGGGCGCAACGGAACGGCTCCAGGGCCTCGGCAGTGACCACCCATGGCGACACCGTGGTGATGAAGCTCTTGGACAGGAACGGGCCCAGCGGCTGGTACTCCCAGGCCTGGATATCGCGCGCCGACCAGTCGTTGAGCAGGCAGAAGCCGGCCACGTGCTCGGCGGCGTCGCCGATCGGGATCGGCTGGCCCATGTCGTTGCCCTGGCCAATCCAGATGCCCAGTTCCAGCTCGTAGTCCAGGCGCGCGCAAGGGCCGAAGCTCGGCTCGGTCTGGCCCGCCGGCAGGGTCTGGCCCTTGGGGCGGCGCACGTCGGTGCCGGACGGCCGGATGGTCGAGGCGCGGCCGTGGTAGCCGATCGGCACGTGCTTGTAGTTGGGCAGCAGCGGATTGTCCGGGCGGAACAGCTTGCCGACGTTCTTTGCGTGCTCGATGCCGACGTAGAAGTCGGTGTAGTCACCGATCTTCGCCGGCAGGTGCAACTGGCATTCGCCGGCCGGGTACAGCGCGGCCTTCAGGGCCGCCTGGTGCTCGCTGCCCTCGCCCAGCAGCGCCAGCAGGCGCTGGCGCAGGGCAACACGGGCCTCGCGGCCAAGGGCGAAGAAGGCATTCAGCGCGCCGCCCACTGTCGCTTCGACGGCGGCCTTGGCCGCCCCCTCGAACAACCCGGCGGCCAGCACGGCCTCGAGGTCGAGGATCGCGTCGCCGATGGCCACGCCGCAACGTGGCGTCTGCCCTGGGCGGCTGAAGATGCCCAGGGGCAGGTTCTGCAACGGGAAGTCGCGGTGCCCGTTGGCGTGCTCGACCCAGCTACGGGCAATGGCGGTGTGGTTCATCGGTTATCTCCGGTTCGGGTTGAAGGTGCTCGGCAAGGTGGCCCAGCAACTATCGTAGTCGGCCTGCAACTGCGGGCTTTCGAGGGCCTGGCGGCTAGGGCGCAGCACCTGGCTGGTCTCGAACATGAAGGCCATGGTGTTGTCGATCTTGTGCGGCGCCAGGTCCACCGAGATGGCCTTGTCGCAAGTCTCGGCGTCGGGGCCGTGGGCGCTCATCACCCCGTGCAACGAAGCGCCGCCGGGCAGGAAGCCTTCGGCCTTGGCGTCGTAGGCGCCCTGGATCAAGCCCATGAACTCGTTCATCAGGTTGCGGTGGAACCATGGTGGACGGAAGGTGTTCTCGGCCACCATCCAGCGCGGCGGGAAGATCACGAAGTCCATGTTGGCCATGCCATGCACGCTGGTGGGCGAGGTCAGCACGGTGAAGATCGACGGATCGGGGTGGTCGAAGCTGACCGTACCGATGGTGTTGAAGCGGCGCAGGTCGTATTTGTAAGGCACGTTGCTGCCGTGCCAGGCGACTACGTCCAGGGGCGAGTGCTGCAGCTCGCAGGCCCAGTGTTCGCCGAGGAATTTCTGCACCAGCTGCACAGGGCCGGTGCTCTCTTCGTAATGGGCGACCGGGGCGAGGAAGTCACGCGGGTTGGCCAGGCCATTGCTGCCGATCGGGCCAAGGTCCGGGATGCGCAGCGGCGCGCCGTGGTTCTCGGCAATGTAGCCCCGGGCCTGCGCATCGAGCAGTTCGACCCGGAACTTCATGCCGCGCGGGATCACCGCGATCTCCAGCGGCTCGAGCTCGAGCACGCCCAGTTCGGTGGCGATGCGCAGGCGGCCTTGCTCGGGCACCAGCAGCAACTCGCCGTCGGCGTTGAAGAACACCCGCTCCATGGAGCGGTTGGCGCGGTAGATGTAGATACTCACGCCAGCCGGTTTCTCCGATGCCGAGTTGGCCACCATCGGCAGCCAGCCGTCGATGAAGTCGGTCGGTTCGGACGGCATCGGTTGCGGGCTCCAACGCAGGCGGTTGGGATTGACGCCTCCCAACGGCCCGGTCAGCGGCTGGCGCTCCAGGCGCTCGAAACGCGGGTGCAGGGCCGAGGGGCGAATGCGGTACAACCAGGTGCGTCGCAGTTCGCTGCGAGTCATGGTGAACGCGGTGCCCGACAGCAGCTCAGCGTACAGCCCATAGGGAGCCTTCTGCGGCGAGTTCTGCCCGACCGGCAGGGCGCCGGGAAGGGCTTCGCTGGCGAACTCGTTGCCGAAGCCGCTCAGGTACTGGAGCTCAGGGGATGTGTCGCGGGTCATCGGTGCCTCCGGGCTGCTGGGAGCCGTTTCGGGCAGCTGGCTGCGGAGCCCGATCCTGAAACCGGCACCAAGGGCGGCAGCGCGTCTGCATTGTTTTTATCGTAATCAGATTACGAATAACGTAATTTGCCCGAGCGCAGGCGTCAAGCTATAAAGGCGCCACCCCATGAAATCTGCATAGAAGTCCCCCATGGCCAAAGCCAGCAGCACCGACAACGGCAAACAGAAAGTCCGCTCGGCGGAAGTCGGCACCGACATCCTCAAGGCCCTGGCCGAACTTTCCCCCTCCACCTCGCTGTCGCGCCTGGCCGAGCATGTCGACATGCCGGCGAGCAAGGTGCACCGCTACCTTCAGGCGCTGATCGCCAGCGGCTTCGCCGAACAGGACCCCGCCACCAACCACTACGGGCTGGGGCGCGAGGCGTTGCGGGTGGGCATGGCGGCCCTGGGTAGCATCGATGTGCTGAAGGTGGCGGCGCTGCCACTGTCGCAATTGCGCGACGAGTTGAACGAAAGCTGCTTCATCGCCGTGTGGGGCAACCAGGGCGCGACCGTGGTGAGCATCGAGCCGGCGGTGCGGGCAGTGACGGTGGTGACGCAGATCGGCTCGGTGCTGCCGTTGCTCAGTTCGTCCACCGGACTGGTGTTCGCCGCGCACCTGCCCGAGCGCGAGACCGTGGAGCTGCGCGACCGGGAACTGGCAGCGCTCGGCCAGACGGCGGATGACTATGCCGCCCTGCTCGAACAGATCCGCCAGCGCGGCCTGCACCATGTGCACGGTTTGCTGATGCCGGGGGTGGACGCGCTGTCCGCGCCGGTGTTCAACGCCATGGGCCAGGTCGCCGCCGTGATGACCGTGGTCGGTCCGACCTCGATCTTCCATGCCGACGAGCACGGCCCGGCCGCCCGGCGCCTGCTCGCCGCCACCCAGGCCACCAGTTGGCGAATGGGATACGGCGCGGATCAGTAAAAGGACTTACAAAGCATTACGGACTTTTCCTGTGAGAGCGGCCTATAGTCCGCCTCGCACTTTTACTCGAAACGTAAAGGTGAATGTCATAAGCGGGTATTTTTCCCACGGGATCATGCGCTTATTCTGACCTCACTGGCCGGCACGAAGGGCTCTCCCCCCCTGCTTTTCGCGCCCGCCCAGGTTCACCGACGTTGATTTTGAAGCTCCTTGATCTAACGTCTCGATTGGCCGCTGCGATTGCAGCGGCCTTTTTTATTTCTGCAAGAATCGCAAGATCGGCGCCAGGCTCATCACCGGCAAGCCGGCCACAAGCTGGTGCGATCCCCGTGGGAGCCGGCTTGCCGGCGAAAGGGCCGCAGCGCGGCCCCGGCATTGTTCAACCCAACGGATACCTCTGCAGGTTCGCCATCATCTGCTGCAACGCCTGCAGGCTGTCCTGCGGGTGCTCCGCGCCCTCGAAATCACCGATCCGCCCCCAGTTGTCCGCCACCTGCTCGGGGGTGAACCCTTCACGCGGGTCGAAGCCCACGCCCTGGCTACGCTCCCAGCGCACCTTGCCCACCCAGCCGCCGCCCACCTCGAACAGTTCGCCGCTGTCCTGGCACTGCTCGCTGCCCAGGTACACCACCAACGGACTGATCAACTCGGGCTGCAGACGTTCGAACACCTGCGGCGGGATCAACCCCTCGGTCATTCGCGTGCCGCCGGTCGGGGCGATGGCGTTGACCAGGATGCCGTGCTTGCGGCCCTCGATGGCCAGGGTGCGGGTCAGCCCATAGAGGCCGAGTTTGGCCATGCCATAGTTGGCCTGGCCGAAATTGCCATAGATGCCCGAGGTGGACGAGGTGAAGATCACCCTCCCCCAATTCTGCGCCCGCAGGTGCGGCCAGGCGGCGTGGGTAACCTTGTAGGCGCCCTCGACGTGCACCCGGTAGACCAGCTCCCAGTCGCTGTCTTCCATCTTGTGGAAGGTCTTGTCGCGCAGGATGCCGGCGTTGTTCACCAGCACATCGACCCGACCGAAGGTATCCAGGGCCTGCTCGACGATGCGCGTGCCATCGGTGACCGAGTCATGGTTGGCGATGGCCGTGCCGCCCGCGGCGCGGATCTCCTCCACCACGCGGTCGGCCGCCGAGGCGTTGGCGCCTTCACCATGTGTAGACCCACCCAAGTCATTGACCACCACGTGAGCGCCGCGCGCGGCGAACAGCAGCGCATGGGCCCGGCCCAGGCCGCCGCCGGCCCCCGTGACGATCACCACTCGATCCTGCAGACGTACCGGCTCGCTCATGCTCAAGGCTCCTGGCAATGAAGGGATGCAAAGCAGTTTCCGCCAGCCGCCCGGGCCCGGCAATCAAGCGCACCGTGGCGAATGCCGCCCGATAACGCCCGACGATGATCGCCGGTCAGGACCAGGCGACCTTCAGCGGTAAATAACTCATCGGTTGCTCACGAAAGGCCAGGTAATGGCGCAGCACCTGCACCGGCGCTTCGGTGTGGGGGTAATGGCCGATGCCCTGCAGAACCACGGTGTCCGGGTCCGGGACGATTTCCCGGTAGCGCTCGACCATGTGCGCGCCGGACAACGGATCGACCGCGCCATTGATGAAGCGCAGCGGCACGCCCGGACGTTGCAGCGCGGCGACCCAGCGCTCGCGCTGGGCCCGGCGTTCCGGCAGGAAGCTGACCAGTTTGTGCAGGATCCGTGGGCCTCGGTTGGAGGCGATCAGGCTCCAGTAGTCGTCCAGGGCGCTCTCGCTGGGATGGGTGCACGGGCCATAGACCTGGGTGACGTTGCGCACCAGATCGTCGCGCCCGAACGAGCGCCCGACCAGCCAGCCCAGGCGGCTGAGCAGCAGCTTCTGGACCAGCAGCACCCGGCAGCTCTCGGGGAACAGCCCGCTGTTGAGGAACACACAACTGGCCACCTCCAGCCGCCGTTCGTGGTGCCGGGCCAGCAGCTCCTGGGCGACGCTGCCGCCGTAGTCGTGGGCCAGCAGGTGCACCGGCTGGTCGATGTGCAGGTGCGCCAGCAACGCCTGCTGCAGGTCGGCCTGCTCGAGCAGGCTGTAGTCATGGTCCGCGGGCTTGGCCGAATCGCCGAAGCCGAGCATGTCGCAGGCCACCACACGAAAGCGCTGGGTCAGGGGTGCCCACAGGTAGTGCCAATCCCAGCTGGCCGTGGGGAAACCGTGAAGCAATAGCAGGGGCTCTCCTTGCCCTGCCGTCCAGTAGCGGATGCTCTGGCCCCGGAAAGTGAACCCCTGGCTCCGGGTGCGCCAGACGCACAATGGAATTTCGGCCAGTGGCATCACGGTCGTCCCGGTGGATAAGCGTTGGAAGAGGGCAAGGCTGCGTTCATTGCATGTCACCTCGGCACTTACATGTGCTCTCTATGTCGAGGCTCAGTCTAGAAGCCTATACGAAGGTGATAAGTCGCCTTGGCAGCCAGCCTGATGACCGTGCGAGTCAGTGGCACGAACGGTCAGATCAACCTCATCAGCAACGGCGCGGCCAACAGGTTGAGCAGCCCGGTCAGGACCATGACCAGGCCGGCCACCGAGCCTTCCTCGCGCCCGACTTCCTGGGCGCGGCTCACCCCCGCGCCATGGGCACCGACACCGAACAGAGCCCCCCGCGCCAGCGGTGTGCGCAAGGGCAGCCAACGCAGGAGAATGCCGCCGAACATCGCCCCGAGCACCCCGGTAAACATCACGAACACCGCCGTCAGCTCCGGCACGCCGCCCAGGTCCTGGGCCACGGGCATGGCGAACGGCGTGGTGATCGAACGCGGCAGCAACGACAGGCTGACCGCATCGTCCAGCGCGAGCAGGTGCGCCAGCGCCCAGGAGCTGCCGATAGAAGCCACGCTGCCGGCGAGCATGCCGACCAGCAGCGCCGGCCAGTGCCGCGCCAGCAGTGCCCGTTGTTGCCAGATCGGCACCGCGAAAGCGACGGTGACCGGGCCCAGCACGCCCATCAACCAATGCGTGTTGCGGGCGTACTCGGCGTAGGCGGTGTGCAGCGGCACGGCCACCGCCAGCAGCAAGGCCGGCACCAGGATCAGCGGCGACAGCAGGTAGCGCCCGCTGCGCCGGTACAGCCAGCGGCTGCCCAGGTAGGCGCCCAGGGTCAGGGCCAGCCAGAACAGCGGCATGGGTTCAAGGCTCATGGCGCAACCTCCAACGGCACACCAGCTCGACGGTGACCGCGGTGACCACCATCACCAGCAGGGTGCTCAGCGCGATCACCAGCAGGATGCGCCAGCCCTCGCTGCGCAGCAGGCTGCCGTAGTCCAGTAGGCTCATCAGCGCCGGAATGAAAAACAGCAGCATCTCGGCCATCAGCCAGCCGGCACCCAATTGCAGCGTGGCAGGTTTGAGCAGCCCGGTGGCGAACAGCGCCAGCAGCAGCGCCAGGCCCATCACCCCACCGGGAATCGGCCAGGCGAGCCAGGCGGCCAGCTGGCCACCGATCAGGAACAGCGCCAGCAACACCGTCAGTTCGGCGAAAAGGCGCAGGGTCTTCTTCAGTAATGCAGGATTCATGGGCGGGGGTCCTCGACAACGTGCCCATTGTAAAAGTCGCGCACCTAGGCCAGAAGCGAATTGTTAGACTGGCAACCATTCCAAAATGGAATCTAGAACTCATGGAATTCAAACAACTGCGCAGTTTCATCGAGGTCGTTCACAACGGTGGTTTCACCCAGGCGGCAGGCACCCTGCACATCAGCCAGTCAGCGGTGAGCAAGCAGGTCGCCCAACTGGAGCAGGACATCGGCCAGCCGCTGCTGGAACGCCAAGGCTCGCAGTTGCTGCTGACTGCCGCCGGGCGCATCGTTCTGGAGCGCGGCGAAGCGCTGCTGCGCCAGCGCCAGGAGCTGCTGAGCGAACTCGACGATCTCAGCCAGATGGCCCGCGGCGAATTGCGCCTGGGCCTGCCGCTGCTGGGCAGCGATGCGCTGTTCGCTGGGTTGTTCGCCGAGTATCGGCGGCGCCATCCGAATATCTCGATACAACTGCTCGAAGGTGGCAGCCGCATGGTCGAGCAGGCCGTCAAGAGTGGCGAGTTGGAGCTGGGCGGCAGCCTGACGCCAAACGACCCAGCGTTCGACTACCAGCCGTTCTGCAATGAGCCACTGGAAGCCTTGCTGCCCGCCGGCCACCCGCTGGCCGGGCAGGTCGACGTCGCCCTGGCACAACTCGCCGACACGCCGTTTCTGCTGTACCAGCGTAGCTTCGTGCTCAATGATCGATTGCTCAGCGCCTGCCAGCAGGAAGGCTTCACGCCCAGGGAAGGTGGGCGTAGCGGCCAGGCAGACTTTCTTGCCGCATTGGTGGCGGCCGGGCAAGGCGTGGTGCTGCTGCCGGCGATCGTCGCACGGGCGCTGGAACGGCCCGGGGTGGTGCGCTTGCCGTTGCGGGCGCCGGAGTACCTGAGGTGGGACATCGCCTTCATCTGGCGGCGCGGGGCGTATCTGTCACGGGCGGCGCAGGCGTGGCTGGCATTGTTGCGTGAGGATTCAGCCATGCATTGAGGCGACCGGCCCTATCGCGGGGCAAGTCGCAGCGGCGCACCGCCGCTCCCACGAGCATCATGCAGCTTTCGTGGGAGCGGGCTTGCCCCGCGATAGGACCGGCCCAGGCAATATCAGCCTTTCAGCACAGCCGCAAACTCCGCCAGCCAGGGCTCGGCATCGGCCTCCGGTGTCACGGTCTCACTGGCATCTAGCCGCAGCATCGGCAGCACTTCGTTCACCCCCAGCTCGGCGAACAGCTCGCGCATCTGCTCGCCACCGCCGCAGTAGGTGTCGCCGTAGCTCGAATCGCCCAGGCCGATCACCGCTCCCGGCAGTCCGCGCCAGGCCGCCGGCAGCACATCGCGGATCGCGCTGTACAGCGGCATCAGGCTGTCGGGCAGCTCGCCCATGCCGGTGGTCGAGGTCACCGCCAGCAACGCGTCGGGGCCAAAGCCCTCGATGTCCTGCAGGGTGGCGCGTGCCGCGTGCCAGGCTTCAAGGCCGGCGGCCTTGAGCAGCGACTCGGCGTGGCGGGCGACTTCGTCGGCGGTGCCGTACACCGAACCGGAAATAATGGCGACTTTCATCGGGTGAGGATTCCGAAACTGAGTGAAAACGTAGGATACTAGCATTCGACAGTGGCAAAAGGCCGCCTCCGGCTAAAGTCACAGGCTTCAGGATTTTCCGACGAATGACCGGAACGAAGCGGATTGACCACTGTCCACCGCCGTGAAGAAATCGCCGTTACCGATCGCCCCTTCGAGTCAGACCATGCAAGCAGACGCCCTACTCTCCCAGGACGAACTGGATTTCATCCAGGACATGCAGCATTCGCCCCAACTGAACCTAGCCGACCCCATGTCGAGCCTGCTGGTCAATGGCGACCGTCGTCTCAAGGACCTGCTCACCCGCCTTGTGGCCAACGAGCAGGTGACGCTGCAGGCCAGCTTCAACAACCAGCAGTTGAGCTTCCCCCTGCAACTGGTCGAGGATGAATTCCACGCCCTGCACCTGCAACTCGGCTCGCCGGACATCTACGAGGATGGCCCCAGGCTGCGGCCCTGGCGCCTGTCGCTGCAGCCCCCGATCGCGTTGCTGGATGATCATGGCCAGGCCAGTGACCTGTGGGTACGCGACATTTCCTTCAAGGGTGTGCTGCTGGAAGTGCGCGATGGTGCTCAAGCCCCTGCGCAATTCAACCTGCGCTTCGCCGCCGAGGACATCCCGCCGATCGGCCTGCACGGCGCGCTGCGCCGGCGCATCGGCCCGCGACTGGCCGCCTACGACCTGACCCACACGCCGGCCGAAGAGATCGAGCGCCTGCGCGAGTACATCCTCCAGGCCCACCGCAAGGCTCACCCCGAACTGCACGCCCAGGCTCCCTGCACCGCCTGAAGACCGTCCAGCCCCTGAAACTGACTGGTCATGATTGATCGGCGATAATCCGTGCCCGATTCTTGCAAGCCCGCCTGCGCCGCCCATCACCCCGGGCCGCAAGCCAGGGTCCGGCTACCCGCCAGCCCCGTCGCCAGGAGATACACGATGTCTACTCCACCCGTCACCTTGATGGTGTCGCGCCGCGCCGCCTGCGGCCGCTACCAGGACCTGCTGGCCTGGCTGCACGAAGGCGAGCAATTGGCCACCGACTTTCCCGGCTACCTGGGCTCGGGCATCCTCGCCCCGCCGAGCGAGGGCGACGAATTCCAGATCATCTTCCGCTTCGCCTGCGAACAGACCATGCACGCCTGGGAGCATTCCGCATCGCGCAGGGCCTGGCTGGAGCGCGGCAACGGCCTGTTCGAACGCCCCAAAGAGAGGCGCGTGAGCGGTATCGACGACTGGTTCGGCACCAATACCGTGCAAAAACCACCGCGCTGGAAGCAGGCAACGGCCATCTGGCTGGCATTCTTTCCGGTTTCGCTACTGTTCAACCTGCTGTTCGGCCACTGGCTGGCGCCACTCGACCTGTTGCCTCGAGTGCTGCTCAGTACCCTGGCCCTGACGCCATTGATGGTGTACCTGTTCATCCCCCTGTCCACCCGGCTGCTGGCCGGCTGGCTCAACACCACCCCACGCGCCGCCACCGAACGTTCCCAGGGGCTGCGCAGCCGCTGAGGCACGGGCTCGCAAGGCCGCGCAGTTCGGGTATGCTGGGGCATCACGCACGGACAGACGAACAGACCGCCCGAACATGAACAGCCCAATCCTCATCACCGGCGCCAGCCAGCGCGTCGGCCTGGCCCTGGCCCTGGAGCTGGCCCAGGCCGGCCATACGGTGGTCAGCGCCAGCCGTACCTTGCAGGGGCAGGCTGCCCACCCGAACATCCAGCAGTTCCAGGCCGACCTGACCCGCGGCGAAGACCGCCAGGCCCTGATCGACCACCTGCACAGCCACTACGACGGCCTGCGCGCGATCATCCACAACGCCTCGCTGTGGCTCGACGATGGCCTGGACAACCTCGATACCATGTTCCGCCTGCACGTCGAGGCGCCCTACCACCTCAACCTCGCCCTCGGCGAGCTGCTGAACAAGGTGGACAAAGCCGACATCATCCACATCTGCGACGAAACTTCCTCGCGCGGCAGCAAGAGCCACATCGGCTATGCCGCGACCAAGGCCGCGCTGCAGAACATGGTGCTGTCGTTCGCCGAAAAGTACGCGCCGAAGGTACGGGTCAACGGTATCCTGCCCGGCCTGCTGATCCTCAAGGAAGGCGGCGACGAACAGTACCGCCAGCAGACCCTGAAGAAAGCCCTGCTCGAATTCGAGCCCGGCGCCCGCCCACTGATCGACGCCGTGCTGTTCCTGCTGCAAAGCCAGTACAGCACCGGCAGCCAGGTGGTCATCAATGGTGGCCGCCATCTGAAGAACCGCATGACCTGAAGAGACCGCCCATGACCCCGCAACAACAGCTCGAACTCGAAGCCGCCGCGTTCCGGCGCCTGGTCGACCACCTGCAAAAACGTACCGACGTGCAGAACATCGACCTGATGAACCTCTCCGGCTTCTGCCGCAACTGCCTGTCCAAGTGGCTCAAGGCCGCCGCCGATGATCGCCAGATCGAGCTGAGCCTGGACGATGCCCGTGAGCAGGTGTACGGCATGCCCTATGCCGAATGGAAAGCCCAATACCAGAACGAAGCCAGCGCCGAGCAGAAAGCGGCGTTCGAACAAGGAAAACCGCGTGACTGACCTGAATAGCCTGCGCAGCAGCCTCGCCAGCGGCGAACACGTTTTTGCCGACACCCTGGCCTTCATCGCCGCGAACTACAGCTACCAGCCCCAGGCCTTCGACAATGGCGACGTGCACAACGCCGCCGGGCAGAACGAAGGCTCGTGCAAGACCCTGGGCCTGGCGCTGCTCGAAGGGTTGAGCGACCAGGAGGCACTGCTGGCCTTCGGTGAGCACTACCGTAGCGTGGTCGCCACGCCCGAGGGCAGCGACCATGGCAATATCCGTGCGCTGATCAAGCATGGGCTGGCCGGGGTGAAGTTCACCACCCGGCCACTTGCGCGCCTGGGCTGATAGCAGATGGGGCCGCTGTGCGGCCCCAACCGGACATCAACTGATGAGCCGGCCTGGTGTTCCAGCCTCAAGGCGCCCCTTCTGCAACCACTCCAGCGCAATCGGCCACAGGCTTTCACGAAACCGATCGTGAAAGAACGCGAAGTGCCCGATCTCCCCGACCAAGATATCCACAGGCGCCACCCGCAGATGCCGTCGCTCGCCCGTTCGCAGGTACCCCAACAACCGCTCGGTGGCCGCCACCGTGCCGAACGGATCGTCAGTCAGGCTGATGGCCAGGGTCGCCGCCTGTACCTGGGCAAATGGCGTCCCCGACAGCAGACGCCCACTGGGCCGCTGCTCGTAACGCGGCGTACGGGCAACCCAATCGCGCACCACGCCGGCCGGGGTGTCTTCCAGCCAGCCCAGGCGCTTTCCGGGGAAATAGCCGAACAGCCGGGTCAACAGCGGCATCACCACGTGCCATTTGCCGAACAGCTGCCAACGCTGCTCCGGCGCATAGTCGCGCCAATAGGCGAACTGCGCGCCCACCAGCAGCGCATGGCGCACCTGCCCCGCCGACGGTGCCAGCCCCAGCGCCCAGCCGCCGAAGCTGTGGCCGACCACATGCATCGGCTGGCCCGGATGCTCGGCGGCGGCCAGTTGCAACATCGCTTCGAAGTCCAGCCGGCCCCAGTCGCTCCAGGACGCCTGGAAACCGCGCAGCGTGGCCGGGCGTGACTCGCCGATGCCGCGATAATCGTAGGTGAGCACGTCAAAGCCCTGGGCGAACAGGTAGTCGGCGAAACGCGAGTAGTAGCGGCAACGCACCGAGGTGGCGGCGTTGATGATCACCAGTGGACGCAGGGGGTCGGGTTCGGCGTGGCGCCAGCGAAATCCGCCGAGGCCATAGCCGTCGGCGGCGACATGACGAAAGGCACAGGCGGGTTGGGTAAGGCTGCTCATGGCGCACTCCCTGCGGCGTCGCGCCATGCTGGCGGACGGGCTGTTGTCGTGCGCCAACGCTAGCAAAAAAAACCTTGCCTGTAATCG
>NZ_JBOBDQ010000034.1:0-61279 GCF_050586565.1 Pseudomonas sp. WC1 | reverse complement strand
AAGAACCTTCGGGGGCCTTGTTGGGGGGAAGGTAGAGGGGGGGTGCGGGGGCGATTTGCCCCGCGATGCATTTCCACTGATCTGAATTCCGACCACTCGTTCTTTTTTTCGAACAGCCTATTGTCCAACCCCCTAGCGCCCGCTTAGCATTCCGTTTGAGATTTCAAACGCTCGGCACCCAGGCGTCGAACACCCTGGTGCACGAATTCCTGACGGCCGCCCCCGCATCGAGGGCGCCTTTTCAACAATCAAAATTCGCAGTAAAGGGAAGCCGACATGCAGCTCAAAGACGCTCAGTTGTTCCGCCAGCAGGCCTTCATCAATGGTGAATGGCTGGATGCGGACAGCGGTCAGACCATCAAGGTGACCAACCCGGCCACCGGCGAAGTGATCGGCAGCGTGCCGAAGATGGGCGCCGCCGAAACCCGCCGCGCCATCGAGGCCGCCGACAAGGCGCTGCCGGCCTGGCGCGCACTGACCGCCAAAGAGCGTGCCGGCAAGCTGCGCCGCTGGTTCGAGCTGATGATCGAGCACCAGGACGACCTGGCCCGCCTGATGACCACCGAGCAGGGCAAGCCACTGGCCGAAGCCAAGGGCGAAATCGCCTATGCCGCCTCGTTCATCGAGTGGTTCGCCGAAGAAGCCAAGCGTGTCTACGGCGACGTCATCCCAGGCCACCAGCCGGACAAGCGCCTGATCGTCATCAAGCAGCCGATCGGCGTCACCGCCGCCATCACCCCGTGGAACTTCCCGGCCGCGATGATCACCCGCAAAGCCGGCCCGGCCCTGGCCGCCGGTTGCACCATGGTGCTCAAGCCCGCTTCGCAGACCCCGTACTCTGCCCTGGCCCTGGTCGAACTGGCCACCCGTGCCGGCATCCCGGCTGGCGTGCTGAGCGTGATCACCGGCAGCGCCGGCGAAGTCGGCTCCGAGCTGACCGGCAACTCCCTGGTGCGCAAGCTGTCCTTCACCGGCTCGACCGAAATTGGTCGCCAGTTGATGGAAGAGTGCGCCAAGGACATCAAGAAAGTTTCCCTGGAGCTGGGCGGCAACGCGCCGTTCATCGTGTTCGACGACGCCGACCTGGACAAGGCGGTCGAGGGCGCGATCATCTCCAAGTACCGCAACAACGGTCAGACCTGCGTCTGCGCCAACCGTATCTACGTGCAGGACGGCGTCTACGATGCGTTCGCCGAGAAGCTGAAAGCCGCCGTGGCCAAGCTGAAGATCGGCAACGGCCTGGAAGAAGGCACCACCACTGGCCCGCTGATCGACGGCAAGGCTGTCGCCAAGGTCCAGGAGCACATCGAGGACGCCGTCGCCAAGGGCGCCAAGGTGCTGTCCGGTGGCAAGCTCATCGAAGGCAACTTCTTCGAGCCGACCATCCTGGTCGACGTGCCGAAAACCGCTGCCGTCGCCAAGGAAGAGACCTTCGGCCCGCTGGCGCCGCTGTTCCGCTTCAAGGACGAGGCCGAAGTCATCGCCATGTCCAACGACACCGAGTTCGGCCTGGCCTCGTACTTCTATGCCCGTGACATGAGCCGCGTGTTCCGCGTCGCCGAGGCCCTGGAGTACGGCATGGTCGGCATCAACACCGGCCTGATCTCCAACGAAGTCGCGCCGTTTGGCGGCATCAAGGCGTCGGGCCTGGGCCGCGAAGGTTCCAAGTACGGCATCGAGGACTACCTCGAGATCAAATACCTGTGCATCAGCGTCTGATCGCCAGGTAAACGCTTTTACCTCTGCCAGCGGGGCGCGAGAGCGACGTCTCGCTGGCCTTTTTGACATAGCGGTACCCGGTGGCCAGGGCATGTGTGACAGTCGATCAACGAATACTGTGCACGCCTGCGTCCAGCCACCCCCGAATAAAAGCGCCGCAGAACCGGCGCAATTGAGGGCACTATGAGCAAGACCAACGAATCCCTGATGCAACGTCGTGTCGCCGCCGTCCCACGTGGCGTTGGCCAGATCCACCCGATCTTCGTCGATACCGCGAAGAACTCGACGGTGATCGACGTTGAAGGTCGCGAACTGATCGACTTCGCCGGCGGCATCGCTGTACTGAACACCGGCCACCTGCACCCGAAAGTGGTCGCGGCCGTGCAAGAGCAGCTGACCAAGGTCAGCCACACCTGCTTCCAGGTGCTGGCCTACGAGCCGTACGTCGAGCTGTGCGAAAAGATCAACAAGCTGGTGCCTGGCAACTTCGACAAGAAGACCCTGCTGGTCACCACCGGCTCCGAAGCCGTTGAAAACGCCGTGAAGATCGCCCGTGCCGCCACCGGCCGTGCTGGCGTGATCGCCTTCACCGGCGGCTATCATGGCCGCACCATGATGACCCTGGGCCTGACCGGCAAGGTCGTGCCGTACTCCGCCGGCATGGGCCTGATGCCAGGCGGCATCTTCCGCGCCCTGTTCCCGAGCGAGCTTCACGGTGTCAGCGTTGACGACGCCATCGCTTCGGTCGAGCGCATCTTCAAGAACGACGCCGAGCCGCGTGATATCGCCGCGATCATCCTCGAGCCGGTACAAGGCGAAGGCGGCTTCCTGCCTGCGCCGAAAGAGCTGATGCAGCGCCTGCGTGCCCTGTGCGACCAGCACGGCATCCTGCTGATCGCCGACGAAGTGCAGACCGGCGCCGGCCGTACCGGTACCTTCTTCGCCATGGAGCAGATGGGCGTCGCGCCTGACCTGACCACCTTCGCCAAGTCGATCGCCGGCGGCTTCCCGCTGGCCGGTGTGTGCGGCAAGGCCGAGTACATGGACGCCATCGCCCCGGGCGGCCTGGGCGGTACCTACGCCGGTTCGCCGATCGCTTGCGCCGCAGCCCTGGCGGTGATCGAAGTGTTCGAGGAAGAGAAACTGCTGGATCGCAGCAAGGCCGTTGGCGAACGCCTGACCACTGGCCTGCGTGAAATCCAGAAGAAGCACCCGATCATCGGCGATGTCCGTGGTCTGGGCTCGATGATTGCCGTGGAAGTCTTCGAGAAAGGCACCCACACCCCGAACGCCGCCGCCGTTGCCCAGGTTGTCGCCAAGGCTCGTGACAAGGGCTTGATCCTGCTGTCCTGCGGCACCTACGGCAACGTCCTGCGTATCCTGGTACCGCTGACCGCCGAAGATGCCCTGCTGGATAAAGGCCTGGCGATCATCGAAGAGTGTTTCGCCGAACTGGCCTGAAATATGTGACACGTTTCAGAAAAAAACCCGCCTCGGCGGGTTTTTTTATGCCGTTCGCCGGCTTCAGGCGCTAAGGTTGTAGGAGGATTCCGTGGAAGCTGCGATGGATCGCGCGTCATTTCTGGAGACTCGCTCATGAGCGCTGCCGACCCCGTTGCCCCTTGTGTCTTGATCGCCGAGGGTGACCCTTGGGTACGCGACATGCTCAGCGAAATGCTGCTCAGTGTGCGCTGTGACGCCCGCCTGCAGGTCTGTGCCGATGGCTCCCAGGCCCTGAGCGCGCTGGCGGCCAAGCCTGACCTGATCATCGCCGCCCGTGAGCTTTCCGGCCTCGATGGCCTGGACCTGCTGCGCAAGGTGCGCGCCAGGGGCGACAAGCCCGGCCTGCCGTTCATCCTGATGAGCAACCGCACCGACAGCGCCAGTGTGCGCGAGGCGCTGCCGTTGCACCCCACCGCCTACCTGAGCAAGCCGCTCGACCTGGAAAACCTGCGCAAGCGTCTGGAAAACCTGCTGCTGGAGGTGGGCGAGCAGATCGCCTGCCCGGTGCCACCGCTGCAGCCCGGCGTGCAACTGCCGGCCTACCTCGAGCAACGCCGCGCCACTGCCGATGGCGGCCCACTGTTCGCCGATGTGCAGGTGGCGGTCAAGCGCGCCCTCAACCCAAATGGCTTGAACCTCAAGGTGCTCGAGGAAGAGGTACGCAACGACCCGCAGATTACCGGCGTGCTCATCGCTGCCGCCAACAGCGCCGCGCTGCATCGCGAAGCGCCGGTGCAGACCTTGCTGCAGGCGCTGAACAAGCTTGGCAGCACCCAGAGCATGAACCTGATCCTCGGGCTCACGCTCAAGCGCAGCGCGCGGTTGAGCGACCCCTTGTTGGCGCGGCATGCCGCGCACTACTGGAATCTGTCGCTGCATGCCGCCGACTACGCACGCACCTTGGCACGCACCCTCGAAGTGGACGAAGGGCGCTGTTACTGCGCGGGTTTGTTGCATTGCCTGGGCGACCTGGCGGTGCTGCGCACCTTGCAGGAGTGGCGACTGGCCGGTGGCGAGTTGGACGAGGACCAGGTGGAGCTATCGCTCAACGAGTTCGGCGCCCCGTTCGGCTCGGCACTGCGCACCCGCTGGCGCTTGCCGCTCGACCTGCGCGAGCTGATCGCCGCGGTGTATCAGCTCGGTGGCGGCGTCTACTCCCGGGAGATCCTGGCGATGAACCTGGCAGGGCAACTGTCGCGACTCAGGCCCAGTGAGGGGCTGGAGAAGATCGCTAGCAGCAAGACGGCGCGCTTGCTCAAGCTGGGGTTGCCGGAGTTGTCGCGGCTGCGCAAGGTGGACCCGGAGGCGCTGGCACGGGAGGCGGCCGAGGGTCAGGAGGAGCAGGCTGCGCAGAGCGAGGCAGCGGTCGTTTCCAGCGCCTGCGCAGCTGAGGACGATGGAGAAGAGAAGCAGCCTTAGTAGGCTGGAAAACCAGCGTTCAGTGGGTTTTCCAGGCTCCCCTCAGCCGCGAACGATCTGGTTCTTGCCCTGACGCTTGGCCCTGTACATCGCCGCATCGGCCCGAGCGAACAGGCTGTCCAGCGTTTCGTCTTCATCAATCAGCCCGGTCAGCCCCTGGCTCACCGTGACGCCATAGGTCTGCTCACCATGGCTGAAACTCAACCGCTGGATTTCCCGCTGCAGCCGCTCGGCGATCTGTTCGGCTACCTGAGCGGTGCAGCCTGGGAACACGGCGGCAAACTCTTCGCCGCCAATGCGCCCGAACTGATCGCCACGCCGTAGCACGGCCTTGCCACTGTCGGCGATGCGCTGCAGCACCTGGTCGCCTTCCTGGTGACCATAGCTGTCGTTGATGTGCTTGAAGTCGTCGATGTCCAACAGCAGGAAGGCCATCGGCGTGCCGTCCTCGCGGGCGCTGTCGAAGGCCTGCTGGGCGCACTCGAAGAAATGCCTGCGGTTGCTGCTCTGGGTGAGCACGTCGGTGGTGGCCAGACGCTGCAACTCACCTTCGAGCTGTTTTTTCTCGGTGATGTCCTCGGCGATGCCGACGATGATCACCCGCTGGTCGCCTTCACGCTGCTGGTTGATATAGCACTTGTCGCTGAGCCAGCGCACCTCGCCGGCGGCGTTGAGGATGCGGTACTCGCGGTCCTCGACGGTGCCCTTGACCAGCACCTGGGCCAGGCTGCGCTCGGCGTACTCCAGGTCGTCCGGGTAGATGGCGTCGCGCCATTCGTTGTAGTCGGCCAACACCAGGCTGGCCGGGCGGCCGAAGATGCGTTCGTAGGCGGGGCTGACGTAGAGCACCTGGCGGGTTTCCCAGTCGAAGGCCCAGAGCACTGCGTTGACGCTGTCGAGCAGCGAGCTGTACAGCTGCTCGCGTTCGCTCAGGCGGGCCACTTCGCCTTGAGCGTGCAACAGGGCGAGCAGGGTTTGAGCAGCTTCGGGGCGCGGGGTGCCGGTAGAGGTGGGTGGGAGATCTTTGGCCATGAGCACGGAACGGTTCTCGACGATGGGCGTGCGGCCACGGTTCGGCCCGCCACGCGGGCG
The DNA here is from genome assembly GCF_050586565.1 of Pseudomonas sp. WC1. Taxonomy (NCBI): domain Bacteria; kingdom Pseudomonadati; phylum Pseudomonadota; class Gammaproteobacteria; order Pseudomonadales; family Pseudomonadaceae; genus Pseudomonas; species Pseudomonas sp. WC1. Next base: position 55,546 of record NZ_JBOBDQ010000034.1, on the reverse strand, counting down.
ATATGCCGGATTTGAGTCGATTGCAGGGGGGGAAGTTCCGGTCGGCACGCCCCATTGCGGGGCATGCCGATCAACGGTGCTCAGGCGCCGTTGGGGCGCAGCGAGTAGGTCTTGAGCTGGGCGGCGAAGTCACGCAGCGACTGAATACCACTGGCCTCGGCCTCGTGTACCCAGTCCTTCATGGCGGCGAGCATGTCGTGGCCGTTGGCGCTGGTGCGCGCCCAGATCTGCTGTAGCGCCAGGCGCTTTTCGTAGATGGTCTTGAGAGCCTGGCTGTGGGCCAGCAGCGACTCGATGCGCGCGTGGTGGCGATCCTGCAGCAGGCTGGTTTCCCGCGAGAGCAGACGCTTGGCGCGGCGGAAGCGGTGGCGTACCGAGGTGTCGACCTTGTCCAGCTCCTGCTTGACCAGCGGGCCGATCACCAGCTTGCGGTACTGGGCCATGATCTGGAAGCGGTTGTTGAGGATGGCCATGGCAGTGTCCATGTCCAGCGACGCCTTGCCTTCCACCCGATGGGCGATGGGCGCCACCCGTTGCACCTTGGCGAGGCGCAGCAGGCTCAGCAGGCGGATCCACATCCAGCCCATGTCGAACTCCCAGCGGCGTACCGAAAGCTTCGCCGAGTTGGGGTAGGTGTGATGGTTGTTGTGCAGCTCCTCGCCGCCAATGATGATGCCCCACGGCACCAGGTTGGTGGCGGCGTCGCGGCATTCGAAGTTGCGATAGCCCACGGCATGGCCCAGACCGTTGACCACACCGGCGGCCCAGAACGGGATCCACATCATCTGGATCGCCCAGATGGTGATGCCGATGGTGCCGAACAGCAGCAGGTCGAGTACCGCCATCAGGGCGATGCCGCCGAGCTTGTAGCGGGTGTAGAGGTTGCGCTCGATCCAGTCGTCCGGGCAGTTCTTGCCGTAGATGCGCAGCGTTTCCTCGTTTTTCGCCTCTTCCCGGTACAGCTCGGCGCCCTTGCGCAGCACGGTGCCCAGGCCCTTGTGCACCGGGCTGTGCGGGTCGTCGGGGGTTTCGCACTTGGCGTGGTGCTTGCGGTGGATGGCGGTCCACTCGCGGGTGTTCTGCGCCGTGGTGAGCCACAGCCAGAAACGGAAGAAATGCTTGAGGCCCGCGTTCAGCTCCAGGGCGCGGTGGGCCGAGTAGCGGTGCAGGTAGATGGTGACGCTGACGATGGTCACATGGGTCATCAGCAGGGTGACGGCGACCAGTTGCCAGGCCGACAAGTCGAGCAGACCGTAATACCACATAACGGGAAATACCCTCGGAAAACAGGCGGAACAACGCAGGCATTATCCTTTGGCGGGGAAATAAAACCAGTCGCGCTTTTGGATAGGAAGTCACAGGGTGTTTCAGCCCCTATAATGCCCCTTCTTTTTTCATGGGCTCATTCACCCGACATGTCTGTTTCCGTTCGCGACGCCTTGCGCATGGCCGGGCTCTACGTGTTGCTTTCGATTCTCTGGCTGGTGCTGTCCGAGCTGGTCTTGCACGGCATGACCGAGGATCCGTTGGCCCTTGCCGTGGGGCGGCAGATCAATGTCGTGCTCTGGGTCTTGCTCAGTGCCGCGCTGATCTTCGTTTCACGTGCGCGCCTGCTCAACTTCATTGGTATCGGCGCGCGCCTGCGCAGCGATGACCGCGAGCGCCTGCGCATGGCTGCGGCGGTGTTCGACAGCACCCTGGAAGGGGTGCTGGTGACCGATCGCAACGGCCTGATCGTGCACGTCAACCGGGCATTCATGCGCATTACTGGCTACCAGCAGGAAGAAGTCATCGGCCAACGCCCGAGCAAGTTCAAGTCAGGGCGGCATGGGGCGCCGTTCTACCAGCAGATCTATGCCGCGCTGGCGGAGCAGGGCGAATGGAGCGGGGAAATCTGGAATCGCCGTAAAAGCGGGGAAATCTACCCGCAATGGCAGACGATCTGCGCCATTCGTGACGACAGTGGTGAGCTTAGCCATTACGTCGCAGTGTTCAGCGACATCAGCGTGATCAAGCACACCGAACAGGAGCTGGCCTATCTCGTTCACCACGACCCGCTGACCGGTCTGCCCAACCGCCTGCTGTTCAATGATCGCGCCATGCAGGCGATGGCCGCGGCGCAGGCCAACAAGCGCGGCTGCGCCTTGCTGCTGCTCGACCTCGATCACTTCCAGAGCATCAACGACGGCCTCGGCCACACCATTGGCGACCAACTGCTCAAGCTGGTCGGCGAACGTCTGCGCGAGGTGCTGGGCAACGGTGTGACCCTGGCGCGCCTGGGGGGAGACGAGTTCGGCGTGCTGGCCGAGAGCTGTCAGCAGGTCGGCCAGGCAGGCAAGTTGGCGCAATCGATCATCGAGCGCTTGAAAGAACCGTTCTGTTTCGAGGGCAACCGCCTGTTCATCAGTGCCAGCATCGGCATCAGCCTGTTCCCCAACGATGCACTGAGTGCCGAGCAGCTGCTGCGCAACGCCGATTCGGCGCTGTTCAAGGCCAAGAGCAATGGCCGCGCCTGCTACGCGCTGTACACCGAGGAGCTTACCGCCCATGCCCAGCAGCGGGTCGAGACCGCCGGCGAATTGCGTCGGGCGCTCGAACAGCAGGAGCTGCGGGTGTTCTTCCAGCCGGTGCACGACCTGTTCACCGCCCGGATGATCGGCGTCGAGGCGCTGGTGCGCTGGCAGCATCCCGTGCGTGGCCTGGTTCCCCCCGGGGAGTTCATCCCCATCGCCGAGCGTACCGGGCTGATTGCCGAAATCGACGCCTGGGTGCTGCACCAAGCGTGTCGGCAGATGGTGCAGTGGCAGGCCGAAGGGCGGCAGCTGGCATTCGTGGCGGTGAACATCTCCAGTCGCCTGTTCAGCCAGCGTGACCTGTACCGCCAGGTGGCCGATGCGCTGCACGATACCGGGCTGGATCCGTCGCTGCTCGAGCTCGAAGTGACAGAGAGCGCGGTGATGGAAGACCCCGAGGTCGCCCTGGAACAGCTGCATCGCCTGCGCGAGCTGGGCGTGACCTTGGCCATCGACGATTTCGGTACAGGTTATTCGTCATTGCTGCGGCTCAAACGCATGCCCGTGCAAAAGCTGAAGATCGACCAGGGCTTCGTGGCAGGCCTGCCCCATGATGAAGACGACATTGCCATCGTGCGGGTGATCATCGCCCTGGCGCGAAGCATGGGCATGCAGGTGCATGCCGAAGGGGTCGAGCAGGCCGAGCAGGCGCGGTTCCTGCTGGAGCAGCAGTGCCAGCTGGGGCAGGGGTACTGGTTCGGGCGGCCGGTGCCGGCGGCGGAGCTGCACTGGGGCTGACACCGCATCGCGTGGTAAGCCCGCTCCCACTGGTTGGAGCGGGCTTGCCCCGCGATGGGCTCAACGCTTGTTCAAACCTTTGGCCAAACGGTCCCCACCTAGCTGGATCACCGCCACCAGCGCCACCAGCATCACGATCACGGTCAGCATGATCTGGCTGTCGAAGCGCTGGTAGCCGTAGCGGTAGGCAATATCGCCCAAACCCCCGGCACCGATCGCCCCGGCCATGGCCGAGGAGTTGATCAGCGTCACCAGGGTGATGGTGAACCCGCCGACGATCCCCGGCAGCGCCTCGGGCAGCAGCACGTGCCAGACGATGTGCCAGCGCCGGCAGCCCATGGCCTGTGCCGCTTCGATAAGGCCGTGATCCACCTCGCGCAGGCTGACCTCGGCGATGCGCGCGAAGAACGGCGTGGCGGCAATTGTCAGCGGCACCACGGCGGCCCACACGCCATAGGTGGTGCCGACCACCAGGCGGGTAAAGGGGATCAGCGCGACCATCAGGATCAGGAACGGGATCGAGCGGAACAGGTTGACGATGGCACCCAGCACCCGGTTCAGCGCGGCGGCCTCGAAGATCCCGTCCTTGTCGCTGGTGACCAGCAGCACTGCCATCGGAACCCCGACGACCAGCGCGACCAGCGAGGACACGCCGACCATCAGCAGGGTGTCGAGCAAGCCTTGCAGCAGGCGATCAATCCACATGGCCGAGTACCTCCACATCCGTGGCCCAGCGGCGGGCGCGTTCGAGCAACTGGAGGGTGTCCAGCGGCGAGCCGCGCACTGCCAGGATCAGTTGCCCCAAGGCATGCTCGCCGATGGTCTCGACGCCGCCCTGGAGCAGCCGCACGCGTCCGCCCAGATCGCTGAACAGGGCGCTCAGATCCGGCTCGCCCACCAGGTCGAGCTTGAGCACCACGGCCGCGTCGCGGCTGCCCGGCTGGCTGCGTAGACTGGCCTGCAAGGCGGCCGGCAGCTTGGTCTGCAGCGGTGCGAGCAGGGTGCGGGTGACGTCGTGGCGCGGTGTGCCGAACACTTGCCAGACCTCACCCTGTTCGACGATCTCGCCCCGCTCGAGCACTACCACGCGCTGGCATATATCGCGGATCACCGCCATCTCGTGGGTGATCAGCACCACGGTCAGGCCCAGGCGTTGGTTGATGTCGCGCAGCAGCTCGAGGATCGAGGCGGTGGTTTCCGGGTCCAGCGCGGAGGTGGCTTCGTCGCACAGCAGGATCTCGGGGTCATGCACCAGCGCCCGGGCGATGCCGACGCGCTGCTTTTGCCCGCCCGACAGCTGCGCCGGATAGACATGGTGCTTTTCCGCAAGGCCCACCAGCTCCAGCAGCTCGCGTACCTTGCGCTGGCGCTCGGCCTTGGCCACGCCGGCCACCTTCAGCGGCAGCTCGACGTTCTGCCACACGGTCTTGGCCGACATCAGGTTGAAGTGCTGGAAGATCATGCCGATGCGCCGGCGCAGGGCCACCAGGCGGTCCTCGTCGAACGGCGCGATATCCACCTGGTCGATCAGCACCCGGCCCTGGCTGGGCTGTTCCAGGCGGTTGATCGTGCGCAGCAGCGAAGACTTGCCGGCACCGCTGCGGCCGATGATGCCGAAGATCTCGCCGCGGCGGATGTTCAGGTCGATGCCTTGCAGCGCTGGTTGGCCCTGGCCCGGATAGGTCTTGCCCAGGCCGATGAAGCGGATGTGCGCCTGGTTCACTTCCGGGCGCAGGGCCGTTTCCTCGGCCTTGCACGGTTCGGCAGGGGGGATGGGCGCCCTGAGGGCGCTGGCCTGGGCCATGTCAGCCTTCCCAGCCGGCCTGGTAGAGCTTGCCATGGGCCTTGTCCAGGGCGGCGCGCACGACCGGCGAGTGTTGGTAGATATCGACGAACTTGGCCAGGCGCGGGTCGTTTTTCTCCTGTGGGCGGATAACGAACTGGATCACGTACTCCTTGTTCTCCAGGCCGTCGAACAGCAGCGCCGACGCAGCGTCAAAGGTGTTGGCCAGGCGGATATAGGCCGGGTAGCCCTGCACCAGGTCGGCGTCGTCATAGGCGCGCACCAGTTGCACCGCTTCCACCTGGAGAATTTTGATCTTCTTCGGGTTGGCGATGATGTCGTCCTCGGTGGCCTTGTAACCCACGCCCTGCTTGAGGGTGATCAGCCCGGCCTTGGCCAGCAGTTGCAGGCCACGGCCACTGTTGATCGGGTCGTTGGCGATGGCCACGCTGGCGCCTTCGGGCAGCTCGGCAAAGCTTTTGTACTTTTTCGAGTACAGCCCGACGTTGTTGATGATCCCCGGTGCATAGGGGACCAGGTCGAAGCCGGCGGCGGCCTTGGCGTTTTCCAGGAAGGGGATGTGCTGGAAGTAGTTCACGTCGATGTCGCCGCTGTTGAGGCTGACATTCGGCGCGATCCAGTCGCTGAACTCGATCAGCTTCACCTCCAGGCCTTGTTTGTGGGCTTCTGCCACCGCCGCTTCCAACGGGATGGCGAAGGCGGCGGTGGTGCCGATCTTCAGTGGCTCCGCGGCGAAGGCGGCGGCGGACAGGCCGAGGCCCAGGGCGATGGCCGCGACGGGCCGGAACAGTTTTTCAAGCATGGTGCAGGGCTCCAGTCGGGGCAGGGGTGGGGGTGTTGCGGTAGGAGGATCCGGGATGGTCGGCGGGCAAGTGCGGATGTTCACTGGCGAACAGCTTCTCGCGCAGGGTGCCTTCGGCGTAATCGGTCTTGTAGCGGCCACGGCGTTGCAGTTCGGGTACTACCAGGTCGATGAAGGCCTCGAAGCTTTCCGGGGTGACGGTGCGGGTCAGGTTGAAGCCGTCCAGGCCGGTGTCGTCGAGCCAGCCGATCAGTTGCTCGGCCACCTGCCCGGGGTCGCCGACCAGGGTCACGTAGCGGCCGCCCAAGGCGTGCTGCTCCAGCAGGCGGCGGCGAGTCCAGGCGCTGTCCTGCAATTGGCGGGTGGCGGACTGGATGGCATTGCCCTTGGCGAATCCGATGGGTTCGTCCAGTTCGTAGCGTGAGAAGTCGATACCGGTGGAACTGGCGAAATGCGCAACACCTGCCTCGGCGCTGGCGTAATGCAGGTACTCGGCGTGCAGGGCGTGGGCTTGGTCTTCAGTTGCGGCAACGATCACGGTGATGCCCATGAATACCTTGACCGCCTGCGGGTCGCGACCAGCGGCTTGCGCCGCTGCGCGCACCTTGTCGACCTGGGCGCGGGTGGCGGCCTTTTCCTGGCCGCTGATGAACACGCACTCGGCATGGTTGCCGGCAAAGGCCAAACCGCGCGCCGAACTGCCGGCCTGGAACAGTACCGGTGTGCGCTGCGGCGAAGGCTCGCACAGGTGATAGCCGTCGACCTTGTAGAACTCGCCCTGGTGCTCGACCTTGCGCACCCTGTCCGGCCGCGCATACACGCGCTGCGCGCGGTCGGCGACCACGGCATCGTCGGTCCAGCTGCCTTCGAGTAGCTTGTACAGCACCTGCAGGTACTCGTCGGCCTGGTCGTAGCGGCGGTCGTGCTCGGGTTGCTGTTCCAGCCCCATGGCCCGGGCGGCACTGTCGAGGTAGCCGGTGACGATGTTCCAGCCGACCCGGCCGTTGCTCAGGTGGTCAAGGGTGGAGAGGCGCCGGGCGAACAGGTAAGGCGCTTCATAGGTCAGGTTGGCGGTGAGGCCGAAGCCCAGATGCCTGGTAACGGCGGCCATGGCCGAGACGAGCAGCAGCGGGTCGTTGACCGGCAACTGGATCGACTCCTTGAGCGTCACGTCCAGCGACTGGCCATAGACGTCGTAGGTGCCGACGATATCGGCGATGAACAGCCCGTCGAACAGCCCCCGCTCCAGCAGGCGGGCCAGGTCGGTCCAGTAGTCGAGGGTCTTGTACTGGGTCGAAGTGTCCCGTGGGTGGGTCCACAAACCGTGGTTGATGTGCCCGATGCAGTTCATGTTGAAGGCATTGAGCAGGATCTGCTTGGCCATCAGATGGTCCCTCGGCGCGGCGGTTTTTCGTCGTTGAGGTAGTAGTTGCCGATGGCGTGGTACTTCCAGCGCACCGGGTCGTGCAGGGTGTGCACCCGGGCGTTGCGCCAGTGGCGGTCGAGGTTGTGCTCGGCCAGGGTGGACTGGCTGCCGGCCAGCTCGAACAGGGTGGTGCCGGCGGCCAGGGAGATCTCGGTGCTGATCGCCCGGGCCTCGGCGACGGCAATCGAGGCGGCGGCCAGGGTCTCGGCGTTGCTGTCGGCCTGGGCGATGTCGAGGATTTCACCCGCGCGTTCGAGCAGGGCCTCGGTGGCGTGCAGGCGGATTGCCAGTTGGCCGAAGCTCTTCAGGGTCAGTGGATCGTCGCTGGCCTTGTCGAGGCCAGAGTCGATCCACGGGCGGCTGCGGGTACGCACGAAGTGCAGGGCGTCCTCGTAGGCGGCGCGGGCGATACCGGTGTCGATCGCGGCATGGAGGATCTGCGCCAGGGGGCCGACCGTGGTCGGGCGCTCGAAGGCGCTTTGGAACGGCACCACGTCTTCGGCGCGGACCGGCACATGGTTGAACACCACCGAGCCGCTGCCGGTGGTGCGCTGGCCGAAGCCGCTCCAGTCGTCGATCACCTCGATGCCCGGGCTGTCGGCGGGCACGAAGGCCAGGTGCGATACGCCCTGTTCGTCGATCACCAGGGTCGGGATGCGCTGGGCGTAGATTGCGCCGGTGCAGTAGAACTTACGGCCATCGATGCGGTAATGGTCGCCGTCGCGGCTCAGGCGGGTGGTGCGTTCGTGGGCGTTCTTCGTGCCGAGTTCGGCCAGGGCGTTGCCGAAGCGGCGGCCGGCGAGCACTTCGGCGTAGAGCCGTTGCTGTTGTTCGGCGCTGCCGTTCACCCGCAGCACCTCCAGGGCGTAGAAGTGGTTCTGCGGGATCTGCCCGAGCGAGGCGTCGGCCTGGGCGATGCGTGCGATGACCTTGGCCAGGGTGGCACTGGACACGCCGGCGCCGCCAAAGGCCCTGGGCACGCTGATGCCCCACAGGCCGGACTGCACGAAACGTTCGAGTTCGGCATGGGGCAGGCGGCGTTCGCGGTCGCGCAGGGCGCTGTCTTCGCGCAGGTAGTGGGCGAGTTCGTCGGCGACGGCCAGGGCCTGGCCGTCGGTGGTGATGATGGATGCAGTCATTGTGCTCTCCGGGCACTTGGGGCCGCTGTGCGGCCCTTTCGCCGGCAAGCCGGCTCCCACAGTGAGGCTTCACAGGAATCCTTGTGGGAGCCGGCTTGCCGGCGAAAGGGCTGCACCACAGCCCCTGGGCCGTGAATCAGATCCAGGAATGGCGGGCAGGCAGGGTGCCGTTGAGGTGGTAGGCGCCGACGGCGTGGTATTTCCAGCGCACCGGGTCGTGCAGGGTGTGCACGCGGGCGTTGCGCCAGTGCCGGTCGAGGTTGAACTCGGCCAGGCTGGCGCGGCTGCCCGCCAGCTCGAACAGCTTCTCGCTGGCCTGCAGCGAAATCTCTGTAGTGAGCACCTTGGCTTCGGCCACGGCGATCGAGGCACGGGCCGCGGCGGCGGCATCGATCTCGCCGGCGTTGACCTCGTCGAGCACCCTGGCGGCCTTGCGCAGCAGGGCCTCGGCGGCGTGCAGTTCGAGCTTCAGGCGGCCGATGTCGGCAATCACATAGGGGTCGTCGCTGTTGCGTTCGACCTTGGCCTCGATCCAGGGCCGGGACTTCTCCCGCACGAACTGGATCGTGTCCTCGATGGCCGCTTCGGCGATGCCGGCGTCGATGGCCGCCTGGATCAGCTGCGAGGCGGCGCCCTGGATGCTGGGCTCTTCACGCAGGCGCCAGTTGTCCACCACCAGGTCGGCTTCCACCGGCACCTGGTCGAGCAGCACGGTGCCGCTGGCGGTGGTGCGCTGACCGAAGCCGGACCAGTCGTCGACGATGCGCAGCCCCGGGCTGCCGCGACGGACGAAGGCCAGGCGTTGCCGGCCGTCATCGTCCAGGGCTTTTACCGCTACCCAGTGGGCGTACAGGGCGCCGGTGGAGTAGAACTTCTCGCCACTGATGCGATAGCCGTCGCCCTCGCGGGTAATGCGTGCCTTGAGTGTCAGAGTGTCCTTGGTCCCGCGCTCGGGGCCGGCATTGCCGATGCGCCAGCCGTCGAGCACGGCGCGGAAGATCGCTTCCTGCTGCGCCTGGGTGGCGGTAAGGCGCACCAGTTGCAGGATGCCGAACTGGTTCTGCGGAATCTGCCCCAGCGCCGGGTCGGCGGCACTGATCAGGCGGAACACTTCGGCGATGGTTTCGAACGAGACCTCGGGGCCGCCGAACGCCTTGGGCACGCTGATGCTGCCCAGGCCGCTGCGGGTGAACTGTTCGATCTCGGCCCATGGCAGCTTGCGCTGCTGGTCACGTTTGGCGGCCTGCTGGCGGGCCACCTCGGCCAGTTCGCGGGCGGCCTGCAGGGCCTCTTCGTCGTTGCGCAGCACCTTGGCCGGTAGCAGCAGCGGTGAGCTGTCGTGATCGCTGTGGAATCGGGTAGTTGGTTGGCTGGACATCAGTACTGCTCCTTGGCTGCACTCAATGCCCTGGCGTTATGCACTGGGGTGATTGTGATCCTGACCATTCCTAACCTCACAAAGTTGAAAGCGTCGCCTCAGCTGATGGCGACAGACGTTTGCTGGTCCGGTGGTCCGGTTGATATACCCTATTCGTTTATAAAAAGTTTATGAACTACCGTTTAGGAATATGAATAGAAGAACTGCGGGGGCGGCCCTGTCACTGTGAGCCAGCGACAGGGCAGAAAGGTCAGCGCTGAACCGTTACCACCAGCTTGCCCGCTGCCTGGCGTTGCGCCAGACGTTCGATCGCGGCGCCGCCCTCGGCCAGCGCGTAGGTCTGCGACACCAGCGGTTTCAGCTTGCCCTCGGCATGCCAGGCGAACAGCTGGCGGAAGTTGGCGGCGTTGTCCTCCGGCTGGCGCTGGGCAAAGGCGCCCCAGAACACCCCGACCACCGCCGCGCCCTTGAGCAGCGCGAGGTTCACCGGCAACTGCGGGATCGTCCCGCTGGCGAACCCCACCACCAGCAACCGGCCGTTCCACGCCAGCCCACGCACAGCCTGGTCGAACAACTCGCCACCGACCGGATCGTAGATCACATCCACGCCCTGACCGCCGGTCAGGCGCTTGATCTCGTCCTTGAGGCTGGCCTGGCTGTAGTCGACCAGCTCGTCGGCGCCGGCCGCCTTGGCGATCGCCAGCTTCTCGGCACTGCTGGCCGCCGCAATCACCCGTGCCCCGAGGGCCTTGCCGATTTCCACTGCCGCCAGCCCCACGCCACCCGAGGCGCCGAGCACCAGCAGGGTTTCACCGGCCTTGAGCTGACCGCGCTGGGTGAGGGCGTGCATCGAGGTGCCGTAGGTCATGCCGAACGCGGCGGCAGTGGTGAAGTCCATGTCCGCCGGCATCGGCAGCACGTTGTAGAACGGTACCGCCACTTGCTCGGCGAAAGCGCCCCAGCCGGTCAGGGCCATGACCCGATCGCCAACCTTGAACGCGCCGGCCTTCTCGCCGACCGCGGCCACCACGCCGGCGGCTTCCGCCCCCGGTGAGAACGGCAACGGTGGCTTGAACTGGTACTTGCCCTCGATGATCAGGGTGTCGGGGAAGTTGACCCCTGCGGCGTGCACGTCGAGGAGGATCTCGTTCTTCTTCGGCACGGGGCTGGCGACCTCTTCCAGGACCAGGTCCCGCGCCGGGCCCAGGGCTTTGCACAACAAGGCTTTCATCAGGGCTATTCCTTTGCGTGTGGTGGCCGATAAGTGTAGGAGGGCCGCCCCGAGGGTCAACGAGCATGGTCGGCCCTGATGAGCCGGCATAAGCCCGGGCTTGGGTTTGGCCGGCGCGCTGGGTAAGCTGGCGGCAACTGTAATGAGGAGCGAATTCGTGAAAGCGTGGATCTTGATGGTGCTGGCCCTGATGCTGCCGGCGGCGGCCATGGCCGAGGAAAAGGAAGGCGAGCCCAAGGTCGCCTATATCAGCCTCAGCCCGCCCTTCGTTGGCAACTACGCCCTCGACGGCGGCCCCAAGCTGCGCGTGTACAAGGCCGACGTCGCCCTGCGTGTGACCGGGGATGCCGCCGCCACGGCGGTCAAGCACCACGAACCGCTGATCCGCAACCAGCTGGTGGCGCTGTTCACCCAGCAGGGCGTGGACAACATGAGCAACGTCGAGGCCAAGGAAAAGTTGCGCCAGGAAGCCTTGAAACAGGTGCAGCAGGTGATGGAGTCCGAAGAGGGCAAGCCGATCGTCGAGGACCTGCTGTTCAACAACCTGATCGTGCAGTGATCAGGCGGCGAGGCTGCGGCGAAAGCGCGCCAGGGCCACGCCGAAGAATATCAGGCCGATCGCGGCCAGCGCCGCGACGTCCGGCCAGACCACGCTCAGTCCGGCGTCGCGGAACAGGATCGCCGCGCCGAGGCTGACGAAGTGGGTCGAGGGCGAGCCCTGCATGACCCACTGCAGCCACTGCGGCATGCTGTCCAGCGGCGTGCTGCCCCCCGACAGCAGCAGCATCGGGATGATCACCGGGATCGCCAGCAGGCCGAACTGTGGTGTCGAGCGCGCCAGGGTGGCGAGGAAGATGCCCAGTGCCGTGCTGGCGAACAGGTACAGCGCAGTCACCCCCAGGAACAGCCCCATGGAGCCCGCCAGCGGCACGCCCAGGGCGCCCTTGACCACCACTTCCAGCGAGATCCAGGTACAGGCCACCACCACCAGGGCGTTGCTGGCGATCTTCGCCAGCATGATTTCCAGCGCCGTCAGCGGCAACACCAGCAAGTGGTCGAGGGTGCCGTGCTCACGCTCGCGCAGCAACGCGGTGCCGGTGAGGATGATGGCCAGGATGGTGATGTTGTTGACGATCTGGATCACCGCCAGGAACCAGCCGCCTTCGAGGTTGGGGTTGAACAGGGCTTTCGGGTTGAGCACGGCTGGGCTGCTGGTGCTGCGGCCTGCGTACTCCAGCAGTTCGCGTTCGAAGATCCGCCCGATGTAGCCGGCCCCCATGAAGGCCTGGCTCATGGCCGTGGCATCGACGTTGACCTGCAGCTCCGGCGAACGCCCGGCCAGCAGGTCGGCCTGGAAGTTCACCGGCACGTTGATCACGAAGGTGTATTGCCCGCTGTCCATGGCCTGGTCAAGGCGATCCGCCGGCAGTGCCACGGCGGGCTGGAACTCGGGCGGTTGCAGCGACTCGGCGAGCTTGCGCGAGATGGCGCCGTGGTCTTCGTCGACCACTGCGACACTGGCGTTGTGCACGCCGATCACCGAGCCTGCGGCGGGCATGTAGATCGCCACGCTGAAGGCGTACAGCAGGAACAGCAGCAACACGCTGTCATGGCGCAGGCTGGTGAGTTCCTTCAGGCCCAGGCGCAAGGTATGGGTGAGCTGGCTCATCTCAGGCCTCCTGCTTTTTCAGCATGATCAGGCTCAGCCCGGTGAAGGCGGCGAAGAAGCCCAGCAGCGTCAGGCACTGCGGCCACAGTTCGCGCAGGCCCAAGGCCTTGGTGAAGGTGCCGACGGCGATGTCGAGAAAGTAGCCGGCCGGGAACAGCTGGCCCATCAGCGCCGCCGCGCCGTCCAGCGACGAGCGCGGCACGATCAGCCCGGAGAACTGGATGGTCGGCAGGCTGGTGATGATCATGGTGCCGAGGATCGCCGCGATCTGTGTGCGGGTGAACGCGGAGATCAGCAGGCCCAAGCTGGTGGTCGCCAGCAGGTAGGCCAGGCCACCGCAGGCCAGTGCCAGCGGGCTGCCCTTGAGCGGCACGCCGAACAGCCAGCGGTTCATCGCCACCAGCAGCGCCAGGGTGACCAGGCTTACCGCGAGGTAGGGCGCCTGCTTGCCGAGCAGGAACTCCAGGCGGGTCAGGGGCGTGGCGTAGAAGTTGGTGATCGAGCCCAGTTCCTTTTCCCGCACGATACCCAGCGCGGTCAGCATGGCCGGGATGAAGGCCAGGATCAGCGCCATGACGCCGGGGCCGATGGCGTTCACGCTGACCACGTCCTGGTTGTAGCGAAAGCGTGTTTCCAGGCGTACCGGCTGCTGGCGCGAGACAGGGTTCGGGCCGAGGGCCGCGAGCTGTTCGAGGTTGGCCTGGTGCACGGCTTCGACATAGTTGCGGCTGGTTTCGGCGCGAAACGGCATGCCACCGTCAAGCCAGGCTGCAACCACCGGCTGGCGCCCGGCATGCAGATCGCGGCCAAAGCCTGGCGGGATCTCCAGGGCCAGCTTGATCTCCGAGCGCTGCAAGCGCTGGTGCAGCTGGCGGGCATCGCGGATCGGCGGCCGCTCGGCGAAGTAGCGTGAGCCACGGAAGGCCTCCAGGTAGGCGCGGCTCTGCGGGCTCTGGTCCTGGTCGTACACGGCGAAGGCGAGGTTTTCCACATCCAGCGAGATGCCATAGCCGAAGATCACCATCATGAACAATGCCCCTGCCAGGGCGAAGGCCAGGCGCACCTTGTCGCGCAGCAGCTCTTTGCCTTCGCGACTGGCGACGGCCAGCAGGCGGCGCAGACTGAATGCCTGGCGCAGGGCGGTCGCTGGGGCAGCGGCCTGTTCCAGCTTGGTGTCGGCTTGTGTCTGGGTGGGCGCGTCCTGGGCCTGTTCGAGGCAACGCACGAAAGCGTCTTCCAAGGTGTCGCCGCCGAACTGGATTTGCAGGGCCTGCGGGGTGTCGCAGGCCAGCACCCGGCCGGCGTGCATCAGCGAGATGCGGTCGCAGCGCAGGGCCTCGTTCATGAAGTGGGTGGACAGGAAGATGGTCACGCCCTGTTCGCGGGACAACTCCACCAGCAGCCGCCAGAAATCGTCGCGGGCCGCCGGATCCACGCCCGAGGTCGGTTCATCGAGGATCAGCACTTCCGGGCGGTGCAGCACTGCCACGGCCAGCGACAGGCGCTGACGCAGGCCCAGTGGCAGGGCGCCGGAAGGCTGGTCGGCGATGTTGCCAAGGTCGAAGCGCTCGATGAGTTCGGCGATGCGCGGCGCGCTGTCGGCCTTGGCCAGGTCGAACAGACGAGCGTGCAACTCGAGGTTCTGCCGGGCGCTCAGCTCGCCGTACAGGGAATAACTCTGGGACATGAAACCGACCCGCTTGCGCGTGGCCAGGTCACCGGCATCCACCGGGCGCCCGAGCAGGCTGGCGCTGCCTTCGCTGGCCGGCATCAGGCCGGTGAGCACCTTCATGGTGGTGGTCTTGCCGCAGCCGTTGGAACCGAGGAAGCCGAAAATCTCGCCGCGACCGATGGCGAAGCTGACCTTGTTGACCGCGGTGAAGTCGCCGAAGCGCAAGGTCAGGTCGTGGGCCTCGATGGCGACCGGCCCATCATCCATCTGGCGTGGCGGAATCCGCAGCGGCTCAGGCTGCTCGCGGCCGGCTCCCTGGAAATGGGTAAAGGCATCATCGAGCTTGCCACTGGGCGTGGCCGCGGCCAGCTCACGGCTCAGGCCCGCAGCCAGCAGGCGACCGGCATCAAGCATCAGGCAGTGCTCGAACTGCTCGGCTTCCTCCATGTAGGCGGTGGCCACCAGCAGGGTCAGCTGCGGACGCTGGGCGCGCACCTGTTCGACCAGTTCCCAGAAGCGCCGCCGCGACAGCGGGTCGACGCCGGTGGTCGGCTCGTCGAGGATCAGCAGGTCCGGCTCGTGGATCAGTGCGCAGCACAATCCCAGCTTCTGCTTCATGCCGCCCGACAGCTTGCCAGCCGGGCGCTCGGCGAAACGTTCGAGGTCGGTGGCGCGCAGCAGGCTGGCCATGCGTTGCTCGCATTCGGCGCGGCCGAGGCCGAACAGGGTGGCAAAGAAGCGGATGTTCTCGCGGATCGACAGCTCCGGGTACAGGTTGTTGCCCAAGCCCTGGGGCATGAATGCGACCTTGGGGTACAGCGCGGTGCGGTGGCGGCGTTGGCGGATCGAACCGCCGAGCACCTGCAACTCACCCTGTTGCAGGCGCTTGACCCCGGCAATCAGCCCGAGCAGGGTCGACTTGCCGGCGCCATCCGGGCCGATCAGGCCGCAGCGGGTGCCGGCCGGCAGGCTGAATGCGAGGGGGTGCAGGGCCTGCAGATCGCCATAGCGGTGGCTGACACCGTCGGCCTGCAGCGCTGTCGCCGCGTTCATTGCAGGTTGGCCGGCCAGCCCACGTCGGCGGTGCGCACGTACCCGGCGCCGGGCATGCCCGGCTTGGCCTGGGGCACGGCGCTCGGCTCGGTCAGACGCAGCTTGACCCGGAACACCAGCTTTTGCCGCTCGTCACGGGTCTCGACCTGTTTCGGCGTGAACTGCGCCTTGGCCGCGACAAAGGCGATCTTCGCCGGCAGGGCCTGCTCGGGCAGGGCGTCGAGCACGATCCGCGCCTGGTCGCCCACGGTCAGCCGGCCGGTGGTGGCGGCGGGCAGGTAGAGGTTCATGTACTGGTCGCTGGGATCGATCAGCATCAGCACCCGGCCACCGGCACCGAGCACCTCGCCGGGCTCGGCCAGGCGCAGCTGGATGATGCCGTCGATGGGGGCGCGCAGGCTGCTGTCGTCGATCTCGCTGGTGAGCTGGGCCACCTGTGCCTCGGCGGCGCCGATGGCGGCCTTGATTGCCGCCAGCTGGGCGCGGGCGGCGACCACGGCTGAGGTGGCGGTGTCGTAGCGTGCCTGTTGCTGGTCGAGCAGTTGCTGGCTGGCGAACTTGCGCTGGTAGATTTCGCGAACGCGCTTGAGCTCCTGGCTGGCCAGCAGCAGTTCGCTCTGGCGCAGTTGCACGCTGGCCTGGGCAGCGGCGTAGTTCTCGCGGGCGCGCAGTACCTCGGCCTCGGCCTGGCTGCGCTGGGCCTCCATGGTGCGGGTATCGATGCGGGCGAGCAGTTGGCCGCGGGTGACCTTGTCGCCTTCATCGACCAGCACCTCGGCCAGGCGCCCGGGGACCTTGCTGGCGATCTGCACTTCGGTGGATTCGAGGCGCCCGTTGCCCATGCTCAGGCCTTCGGGCAGGCGGTCGTGAAGGGACTTCCAGTAACCCAGCCCGCCTGCCGCCAGCAACAGCAATACAAGGGCGGAGGCGAAGATTCTGGGGGCTTTTCGATTCATCGGTCTGCATCCTGCGGCTTGCACGCCTTATCCTGGCGCGACGCGCATCCTGGCGCGTTGATATTGATCAAACCCCTGACAATAGACGCACAATCAGCTCAGCGCGAGGATCGCGGCCCATTGTTCGGCGGTCACCGGCATCACCGACAGGCGGCTGCCCTTTTGCACCAGTGGCAGTTCCTCCAGTGCCGCCTGCTGCTTGAGCAGGCCCAGGCCGAGTACCTGTCGGAAGGTCTGCACATGCTCGACATCCACCGCGCTCCACGGGTTCTTCTCGGCGCTGGCCTTGGCGTCGTGGTAGTGGCTTTGCGGGTCGAGGGCAGTCGGGTCGGGGTAGGCCGCGGCGCTGATCCGGGCAATGCCGGCAATCCCTGGTTGCGGGCAGCTGGAGTGATAGAAGAAGAACTCGTCGCCTACGCTCATGGCCCGCAGGAAATTGCGTGCCTGGTAGTTGCGTACTCCGTCCCAGCGGGCGCTGCCCAGGCGTGCCAAGGCTTCGATGGAGAGCTCGTCGGGCTCGGATTTCATCAGCCAGTAGGCCATGGATGCTGCTCCTGAAAGAGTTTGAAATAACTCGTTGCATGAAACCGACAGTCGGTTGGCGTCAACGTTTGCCTAGCGACTCATGTTGTCGGAAAATGCGCCGATTTTAAGCTATACGCTCCGGCAGCCATCAAGAAAGCCGCCGAGCCTGGACAGTTGTTCTTGGGGGGCAATCAATGAAACAACGTAAACCGGACCTGCTCTGGATCCTGGCCTTCATCTTCGGCCTGGGCGTGGTTACCACCGGTTACGCGCAAGGTTTGTGGGAGCGCAAGCTCGATGCCGCCTATCAGCAGGCGCCCGTCGATCCGGCGCAGCAACAGCACCGCTGATCGCGGGTGCATTTCGCCGCCAGGTACCAACCACGGTCTGACACCGTGCCTTGCAACGGTACATCCCAGCTTGCCTGGTTGAGCCGCTCCACCTTCTGGCATTCATGCGCCAGCCCCAGCAGCAATGGTTTTTTCCAGGCCTTGCGCCGGCCCTGGTAGGCCAGGCTGCGGTCATAGAAGCCCCCGCCCATGCCCAGGCGCCCCCCCCTCTCATCGAAGCCGACCAGCGGCAGCAGGATCAGGTCCAGCGCCCAGATCGGCCGTTGGCGTTTGCGCTCCACCATCGGTTCCGCGATGCCGAACCGGTTGGGGCGCAGCTTCTCGCCTGGCTCGAAACGCTGGAACACCATGCGCGTGGCGGGCCAGGCGTGCAGCACCGGCAGGTAGACACACTTGCCGCGTCTGTGCGCTTCGCGCAGCAGCAGGCGCGGGTCGATTTCGCCGTCATTGGGCAGGTACAGGGCGATGTGCCGGGCGCGGCGGAACAGTGGATGCTGCGCCAGCTGGCGATAGAGGCCCTCGGCGGCCTGGCGTTGCTGGGCGGGTGTGAGGGCGCGGCGGGCGTTGCGCAGGAGACGGCGAAGCTGGGGGCGGGTGAGCGGCGCGGTGTCGGTCATGGCACGGGCGATCCCTGAAGAAACGAAAAGCCCGCCGTGGAAGGCGGGCAGTTCTGAAAGCAGGCTCCCCGACAAGACCGCTATCGGTGTAGCCCTTGAACCCGAAAGTTCAAGGTGGAGATTGCAGGGGGCGTTAAGGCTTTCCGTCGGGCGGACATGCACACCGGCCCCAGCGTGCAACCCCCGTGGTTGTGCGTATCGGCTCAGGGACATAACCGACTGGCGCATCCCCCAGGGAGTGGCGCCAGTATACCAATCTCAGTCGCTTTTGCTAACCGGATCGTCGGAGAGCGCCTGGTCGACCCGCTCCAGCAGGTCACGCACCTGTTCGCGGGTGGTGCCGCCGCTGGCCACTTCGGGGCGTTCCTGACGGTGCAGCAGCTCATGGGTGATGTTCAGCGCGGCCATCACGGCGATACGGTCGGCGCCGATCACCTTGCCGCTGCTGCGGATCTCGCGCATCTTGCCATCCAGGTAACGGGCGGCGCCGACCAGGTTGTTGCGCTCCTCGGGCGGGCAGATGATCGAGTATTCCTTGTCGAGGATCTGGACGGTGACGCTATTGCTTGAACTCATGAGTCTTGCTCCAGGGCCTTGAGGCGCAGGATCATCGATTCGATCTTGCGTTTGGCGATCTCGTTCTTTTCGATCAGGTGGGCGCGCTCCTCGCGCCAGGATCGTTCCTGAGCTACTAAGAGTGCGTTTTGCCGCTTTAGTTGCTCGACCCGTTCGATCAGCAACTCGAACCGGCTCATCAGCGCTTGCAGGTCGTTCTCTTGCATGGATTGCACTCGATTCCTTGACTCGCCTGGCGATCATGCCTGCCCCAAGGGCGCGACGGCCAGTGCCGATGGTCTTGGCGCGCCTGCCGGTGCTAGGATACAAGGTCTCCATTCTAGTCATTGCGCCGTCTGGCGCCTAGCTGCCCATGCCCAATACCCAATCGCCCTACATTGCCTTCGCCATGTTGCTTTCGAGCAATGGCCACCCAGTCACCCCCGCCGAGCTGCATGGCCTGCTGATCGGCCGCAGCTGCGCCGGCGCCGGCTTCGATGCCGATGCCTGGCTGGCCGACGCCGCCCAGCTGCTCGAGACCGAGCCCGGTGACACTGTCCGCAACGCCCTGGTCGGCCTGCAAGAGATGGTCAAGGCCGAGCTGACCGGCGACGACGTCGCCATCGTCCTGCTGTTGCCTTCCGATGATGCCGCACTCAGCGACCGCGCCACCGCGCTGGGCCAGTGGTGCCAGGGCTTCATCACCGGTTTCGGCCTGAACGCCGGTGGCAAGGACTTGTCCACCGATGCCAAGGAAGTGCTCCAGGACCTGGTGGCCATCTCGCAGGTCCAGGAAGCGCTGGAAGAATCCGAGGACGGCGAAAGCGACTACATGGAAGTCATGGAGTACCTGCGCGTCGCCCCGCTGCTGCTGTACACCGAGCTGGCCAAGCCCGAAGCGCCCGCGCCAAAGCCATCGCTGCACTGATCTGATCGGGGTCGTTTGCCCATGAGCCACATACCCAAGGCGGAGTACGCCCGTCGGCGCAAGGCGCTGAT
Source organism: Pseudomonas sp. WC1 (assembly GCF_050586565.1). Lineage (NCBI taxonomy): Bacteria > Pseudomonadati > Pseudomonadota > Gammaproteobacteria > Pseudomonadales > Pseudomonadaceae > Pseudomonas > Pseudomonas sp. WC1. The sequence continues at coordinate 36,059 of NZ_JBOBDQ010000034.1, read as the reverse complement.
GGCGCAGATGGTCCCCAACAGCATCGCCATCCTGCCTGCCGCCGCAGTCGCCATTCGTAACCGCGACGTCGAGCATGTCTATCGCCAGGACAGCGATTTCCAGTACCTGAGCGGCTTCCCCGAACCCGAGGCGGTGATCGCGCTGATCCCGGGCCGCGAGCATGGCGAGTACGTGCTGTTCTGCCGCGAGCGCAATCCAGAGCGCGAGCAGTGGGACGGCCTGCGTGCCGGCCAGGAAGGCGCGGTGCGTGATTTCGGCGCCGACGATGCCTTCCCCATCAGCGATATCGACGAAATTCTCCCCGGCTTGATCGAAGGCCGCGAGCGGGTCTACAGCAACATGGGTGGCAACCCCGAGTTCGATCGCCGGCTGATGGAGTGGATCAATGTGATCCGCTCCAAGGCGCGCCTGGGCGCCCAGCCGCCGAACGAGTTCGTTGCCCTGGATCATCTGCTGCACGACATGCGCCTGTATAAATCGGCGGCGGAAGTGAAGGTCATGCGCGAGGCCGCGGCGATCTCCGCCCGTGCCCATGTGCGCGCCATGCAGGCCTGCCGGGCAGGGCTGCATGAGTACAGCCTGGAAGCCGAACTGGACTACGAGTTCCGCAAGGGTGGGGCGAAGATGCCGGCCTACGGCTCGATCGTCGCCGCCGGGCGCAATGGCTGCATCCTGCACTATCAGCAGAATGATGCGCCGCTCAAGGACGGTGACCTGGTGCTGATCGACGCCGGTTGCGAGATCGACTGCTACGCCAGCGACATTACCCGCACCTTCCCGGTCAGCGGGCGCTTCTCGCCCGAGCAGAAAGCCATCTACGAGCTGGTGCTCGCGGCCCAGGCCGCGGCGTTCGCCGAGATCGCCCCGGGCAAGCACTGGAACCATGCCCACGAGGCGACCGTGCGGGTGATCACCGAAGGGCTGGTGGCGCTGGGCCTGCTCAAGGGCGAGGTGCAGGCGCTGATCGACAGCGAGGCCTACCGGGCCTTCTACATGCACCGCGCCGGGCACTGGCTGGGCATGGATGTGCACGACGTGGGCGAATACAAGGTCGGTGGCCAGTGGCGCGTGCTCGAGCCGGGCATGGCGTTGACCGTCGAACCGGGCATCTATATCGCGGCCGACAACCAGGCCGTGGCGAAGAAATGGCGCGGCATCGGCGTAAGGATCGAGGACGACGTGGTGGTAACCAGACAAGGCTGTGAAATCCTCACTTCAGGCGTGCCGCGCACGGTCGCCGAGATCGAGGCGCTGATGCACGAAGCCCGCAAGGACGCCGCATGAACCGGGTCAACCTGGCGATCATCGGTGGCGGCCTGGTGGGCGCCAGTTTGGCCCTGACGCTGCAGGCCGCGGCCAAGGCGCGTGGCTGGACGATCCTGCTGATCGAGCCGTTCGCCCCGGGCGACAGCTTCCAGCCCAGCTACGACGCGCGTTCTTCGGCGCTGTCCTACGGCACCCGGCAGATCTACGAGCGGCTGGGGTTGTGGCAGGCCATCAGCCGCCGCGCCGAGCCGATCCGGCAGATCCAGGTGTCCGACCGTGGCCGCTTCGGCGCCACGCGCCTGGATGCGCTGGAGGAAGGCGTGCCGGCGCTTGGCTATGTGGTGGAGAACGCCTGGCTCGGCCAGTGCCTGTGGCAGGCCATCGACAACGAGGTGGTTAGCTGGCGCTGCCCGGCGCAAGTGCAGGCGATGCAGGCCATCGCCGGTGGCTATCGGCTGCAGCTGGACGACGACACCACGCTGGAATGCGACCTGGCGGTGCTGGCCGATGGTGGCCGTTCGGGCCTGCGCGAGCAGTTGGGCATCCATGTGCGCCACACGCCGTATGACCAGAGCGCGCTGATCGCCAACATCACCCCAGGCGAGGCCCATGCCGGGCAGGCGTTCGAGCGCTTCACCGAGCAAGGGCCGATGGCCCTGCTGCCGCTGGCGGACAACCGCTGTGCGCTGGTATGGACCCGTCAGGGGATGGACGCCAAACGCCTGGTCGAGCTCGACGAGCGCAGCTTCCTGCGCGAGCTGCAGGAAGCCTTCGGCTACCGCCTCGGCGCCCTGCGCCAGGTCGGTGCCCGCCATCTCTACCCGCTGGCGCTGGTGGAGGCCGAGGAGCAGGTGCGCCCGCACCTGGTGGTGCTGGGCAATGCCGCCCATAGCCTGCACCCTATCGCAGGCCAAGGCTTCAACCTGTCGCTGCGTGATGTGCAGTCGCTGGCGGATGCGCTACTGGCCGGCCCGGCGCTGCCGGGCCATCTCGCCACGTTGCAGGCCTATCACCAGCGCCAGCGCCTCGACCAGGCCCTGACCATCGGCTTCTCTGACCAGGTCACCCGTGTGTTCGGCAGCAGCCAGCCGCTGCTGGCTGCCGGGCGCAACATCGGCCTGCTCGGGCTGGACCTGCTGCCACCGGCGAAAAGCTGGTTCGCCCGCCAGGCCATGGGCCTCGGCACTCGCCCCGATCCGCGGGGCCGCCCATGAGCGCTGCGCGCCGGCTCGCACGGCGAGCGCGGATGCTGCGCTGGTTGCTGAACGTCTACCCGCCGTACCTGGGTGCCGGCATCCACATCCAGGAAATCAGCCCGGACATGCGCAGCGTCAAGGTGCGCATGAAGCTGACGCGGTGGAATCGCAACTACGTCGGCACCCAGTTCGGTGGCAGCCTGTACGCGATGGTCGACCCGTTCTACATGCTGCTGCTGATCGAGCAACTGGGGCGCGAGTACATCGTTTGGGACAAGGCCGCCTCCATCGATTTCATCTCGCCGGGCAAGGGCCCGGTGTATGCCCAGTTCCACGTCGACGACGCGCTGCTCGACGAGATCCGCCAGCAGACCGCCAGCGGCAAGAAATACTTGCCGCGGCTGCAGGTGGAGATCCGCGATGGCGCCGGCGAGCTGGTGGCGCGGGTCGACAAAACTTTATACGTGCGGCTCAAGCCGCAAGCGAGGCAGGCGTAAGGCATGGAAATGCGCGCAGATCTGTTGATTGTCGGTGCCGGCATGGTCGGCAGCGCCCTGGCCCTGGCCTTGCGCCACAGTGGCCTGGAGGTGCTCCTGCTCGACGGCGGTCCTTTGTCGGTCAAGCCGTTTGACGGTGAGGCGCCTTTCGAACCCAGGGTCAGTGCCCTGTCGGCCGCCAGCCAGCGCATTCTCGAGCGCCTGGGAGCCTGGGAGGGCATCGCCCGGCGCCGGGTTTCGCCCTACTCGGACATGCACGTCTGGGATGGCAGCGGCACCGGCGAGATTCATTTTTCCGCGGCCAGCGTGCACGCCGAGGTGCTGGGGCATATCGTCGAGAACCGCGTGGTCCAGGACGGCCTGCTGGAGCGTCTGCACGACAGCGATGTCGGGCTGCTGGCCAATGCCCGCCTGGAGCAGTTACGCCGCTCCGGCAACGAATGGCTGGTGACCTTGGCCGATGGTCGCAAGCTGCGCGCGCCGCTGGTGGTCGCCGCTGATGGCGCCAACTCGGCGGTGCGTCGCCTGGCGGGCTGCCAGACCCGCGAATGGGATTACCTGCATCACGCCATCGTCACCAGCGTGCGTTGCAGTGAGGCGCACCGCGCCACGGCCTGGCAACGCTTTACGGATGAAGGCCCGCTGGCGTTCCTGCCGCTGTCGCGTGATGGCCGCCAGGACTGGTGCTCGATTGTCTGGTCGACCACGCCGGAGCAGGCCGAGCAGGCCATGGCGCTGGACGACGCGGCGTTTCGCAAGGCGCTTGAGCGTGCCTTTGAAGGCCGTCTGGGGGATGTGCTCGAGGCTGATCCACGGGTCTGCGTGCCGCTGCGCCAGCGCCATGCCAAGCGCTACGTCGATGAAGGGCTGGCGCTGATCGGCGACGCCGCCCACACCATCCATCCGCTGGCGGGGCAGGGGGTCAACCTGGGCTTCCTCGATGCCGCTGTGCTGGCCGAAGAGCTGGTACGTGCCAGCGAGCGCGGCGAGCGCCTGGCCGATGTGAAGGTGCTGAGCCGCTTCGAACGGCGGCGCATGCCGCACAACCTGGCACTGATGGCAGCGATGGAGGGCTTCGAGCGTTTGTTCCAGGCCAACCCTTTGCCGCTGCGCTGGTTGCGCAACAGTGGGCTGAAGCTGGTGGAGCAGATGCCGGAGGCCAAGGCGCTGTTCGTGCGCCAGGCATTGGGGTTGTCCGGGGACTTGCCGGCGTTGGCCAAGGCCTGAAGCCATCATCGCGGGAGCGTGGGAGCGGGCTTGCCCCGCGATTGTTTGCAACATTCGGTAACGGCTCTACGGATGAGTCTAAAAATGGGAACCACTACCATTTGCACCTCTCAACCCAGCGAGGAGTATCCCGATGTTGCCCCGCAAGCCCCTACTGGCCGCCCTGGCCCTCACTCTGTTCGGCGGCACCGCCCAGGCGGCGGAAGAAGTGGTGGTGTACTCCTCGCGCATCGACGAGCTGATCAAGCCGGTGTTCGACGCCTACACCGCCAAGACCGGCGTCAAGATCAAGTTCATCACTGACAAGGAAGCCCCCTTGATGCAGCGCATCAAGGCCGAGGGCGAGAACGGCGTGGCCGACCTGCTGCTCACCGTCGATGCCGGCAACCTCTGGCAAGCCGAGCAGATGGGCATCCTGCAACCGATCAAGTCGGCCACCATTGACCAGAACATTCCGCCGCAGTACCGCGCCTCGTCCCACGACTGGACTGGCCTGAGCCTGCGCGCGCGGACCATCGCCTACTCCACCGACCGGGTCAAACCTGCCGAACTGAGCACCTACGAAGCCCTGGCCGACCAACATTGGGAAGGCCGCCTGTGCCTGCGCACGGCGAAGAAGGTCTACAACCAGTCGCTGACCGCCACCCTGATCGAGAACCACGGCGAGGCCGAGACCGAGAAACTGATCAAGGGCTGGGTCAACAACCTGTCCACCGACGTGTTCTCCGACGACACCGCAGTGCTTCAGGCCATTGCCGCCGGCCAGTGCGACGTGGGTATCGTCAACACCTATTACTACGGCCGTCTGCACAAGGAAAAGCCCGATTTGCCGGTGAAGCTGTTCTGGCCCAACCAGGGTGACCGCGGTGTGCACGTCAACCTGTCGGGCATCGGCCTGACCAAGCATGCGCCGCACCCGGAAGCGGCAAAGAAACTGGTGGAGTGGATGACCGGCGAGGAGGCGCAGAAGCTGTTTGCCGACATCAACCAGGAATTCCCGGCCAACCCGAAGGTGAAACCCTCGGCGGAAGTGGCGGCCTGGGGTAGCTTCAAGGCCGACAGCATTCCGGTGGAAGTCGCTGGCAAGCGCCAGGCCGAAGCCATTCGCTTGATGGATCGGGCTGGCTGGAACTGAGTCCACCGCCTTATCCTTGAGAACTGATCGCGGGGCAAGCCCGCTCTCGCAAAGTTGTGGGAGCGCGCTTGCCCCGCGATGCTATCGCACAGCCCTCGAGATCTTCCATTTGGCCCACACCCCCCAACGTCGCTGGTACCTCCCGGTCTTGCTGGTCGCCGCCCTGGTCCTGCTGCCGCTCAGCGTCTTGCTGTTGTCATGGCAGTCGGTCGACATGCAGATTTGGTCGCACCTGCTCGACACCCAGATGAGTCGCCTGCTGGGCAACACCCTGACCCTGGTGGTCGGCGTAGGTCTTGGCGTGACCGTGCTGGGGGTGAGTTTGGCCTGGCTCACCAGCCTCTGCGAATTCCCCGGTCGGCGATGGCTGGACTGGGCTTTGATGTTACCGTTCGCCATCCCGGCCTATGTTCTGGCGTTCGTCTTCGTCGGCCTGCTCGATTTTGCAGGCCCCGTGCAGACTGCGCTGCGCGAGGTGTTCGGGCCCATGCGCCTGCCCAGGGTGCGCTCCACCGGTGGCGTGATCACGGTATTGGTGCTGGTGTTCTACCCCTACGTCTACCTGCTGGCGCGCACAGCGTTCCTGGCCCAGGGCAAGGGCTTGATGGAGGCGGCGCGGGTGTTGGGGCTGTCACCGCTGCAGGCGTTCTGGCGGGTGGCCTTGCCCATGGCGCGGCCGGCCATCGGCGCCGGCATCGCCCTGGCATTGATGGAGACCCTGGCCGATTTCGGCGCGGTGGCAGTATTCAATTTCGACACCTTTACCACAGCCATCTACAAGACCTGGTACGGCTTCTTCAGCCTGTCCAGCGCGGCGCAACTGGCCAGCCTGCTGTTGCTGGCCGTGATCCTGGTGCTGTATGGCGAGCGCAGGGCCCGAGGGGCCAGCCGCAGTGGCAACGAACGCCCGAGGGCACAGGCGCTTTATCACTTGCGGGGTATCAAGGCGTTGGCTGCCAGTGTCTGGTGCCTGCTGGTGTTCGCCTGTGCCTTCGTCATCCCGATGCTGCAGTTGCTGGCGTGGCTCTGGCAGCGGGGTCGGCACGACCTCGACGAGCGTTATCTCGGCCTGGTCATGCACACCCTGTACCTCGGTGCCATGGCGGCGTTGATCACGGTCAGCGTGGCCATGCTGCTGGCGTTCGCCAGGCGGCAGGCCCCGACCGCTGGTATCCGCGCCGGGGTCGGCTTGGCCAACCTGGGGTACGCCTTGCCCGGCTCGGTGCTGGCCGTGTCGATCATGTTGGCGTTCAGCTACCTGGACAACGAGCTGGTAGTGCCGCTGTCCCAGTGGTTGGGTGGGGCTGGCAAACCGATGTTGCTGGGAAGCTTGTCGGCATTGTTGCTGGCTTATCTGGTCCGGTTCATCGCTGTGGCCTATGGTCCGCTGGAGAGCAGCCTGGAGCGGATCCGCCCATCGCTTCCGGAAGCGTCGCGCAGCCTCGGGGTCGGTGGCCCAGGATTGTTTTTCAAGGTGTATCTGCCGTTGCTGGTGCCCGGCGCCCTCAGTGCCGCCCTGCTGGTATTCGTCGATGTACTCAAGGAGATGCCGGCGACTTTGTTGATGCGCCCGTTTGGCTGGGACACCTTGGCCGTGCGCGTGTTCGAGATGACCAGCGAGGGCGAATGGGCGCGTGCTTCGCTGCCAGCGTTGACTCTGGTACTGGTCGGCCTGCTGCCGGTGATCGGCCTGATCCGCCGTTCGGCCCATCGTCCGGGGCATCCGCGCTGAGGGTGTCACGCAGCTCCCTTGCGGCTACAATGCGCGGCATTCGCAGCGACGGGTCCTACAAGAACAGGTGATGCTTGAACATCGCCGACCGCCGCCGCCTCGCCACGCCCGGAAGGAGAAACCCATGGGACAGCGTACGCCTCTGTATGACCTGCACCTGGCGCTCGGCGCCAAGACGGTCGATTTCGGCGGATGGGACATGCCCCTGCACTACGGCTCGCAAGTCGAGGAGCACCACCAGGTGCGCAGTGATTGCGGGGTGTTCGATGTTTCCCACATGACGGTCATCGATATCGATGGCTGCGCCGCCACGCCCTGGCTGCAGCACCTGCTGGCCAACGACGTGACGCGCCTGGAAAGCCCCGGCAAGGCCCTCTACAGCCCGCTGCTCAATGCCGAGGGCGGGGTCATTGACGATCTCATCGCCTACCGCACCGAAGACGGTTATCGCCTGGTGGCCAATGCCGCCACCCGCGACAAGGTGCTGGCCTGGCTGCAGACCCGCAGCGAAGGCTTCAAGGTGAATTTCAAGGCGCGGCCTGAACTGGCCATTCTCGCCATCCAGGGGCCTCACGCCCGAGAAAAGGTCGCTGCCCTGCTCAGCGCCTCGCGGGCCGCGCTGATCCGCGAGCTGCGCCCCTTCGAAGGCCTCGCCGACGGTGACTGGTTCATTGCCCGCACCGGCTATACCGGGGAAGACGGGCTGGAAATCATTCTTCCGGGCGAACAGGCCCCGGCGTTCTACAACGACCTGGTCGGCGCCGGTATCGCCCCGAGTGGCCTGGGCGCACGCGATACGCTGCGCCTGGAAGCCGGCATGAACCTGTATGGCCAGGACATCGACGAGGCCCATACTCCGCTGACCTCCAACCTGGGCTGGAGTGTCGCCTGGGAGCCGGCCGGGCGCGAATTCGTCGGCCGCAGCGGCCTGCTCGCGGAAATCGAACAGGGCGTGAAGGAGAAACTGGTCGGCCTGGTGCTCGAGGAGCGTGGCGTATTGCGCGCGCATCAGGTGGTCCGTGTGTCCGGGATTGGCGAAGGGGAGATCACCAGTGGTAGTTTCTCGCCTACGCTGAGCAAATCCATTGCCTTGGCCCGTGTGCCCATGGCCACCGGTGACCGGGCCGAGGTGGAAATCCGCGGCAAGTGGTACCCGGTGCGAGTGGTAAAGCCGACCTTCGTGCGCCATGGCAAGATCCTGATCTGAACATTAACGGCGGGCCGTCCGCTGACCCATTACGAGGAATACAAGACAATGAGCCAAATCCCCGCCGACCTGCGTTTTGCCGAAAGCCACGAGTGGGCTCGCCTGGAAGCCGATGGCACGGTGACCGTGGGTATCAGTGACCATGCCCAGCAAGCACTGGGTGACGTGGTGTTCGTCGAACTGGCCGAAGTCGGCAAGGTGTTCGAAGCCGGCGACGCTGCTGGTGTGGTCGAGTCGGTCAAGGCCGCCTCGGATATCTATGCGCCGGTGGGTGGTGAAGTCATCGCGGTCAACGAAGAGCTGGCTGACAGCCCGGAGCTGCTCAACGAAGAACCTTACGAGTCGTGGATCTTCAAGCTGAAGCCGAGCAACCCGGCTGAATTGGACAAGCTGCTGGATGCTGCTGGTTACAAGGCTGCCATCGGCGAGTAAATGATCGCGGGGCAAGCCCGCTCCCACGACGTGCGCCATGGCGATGTGTTCCAGGCGTGGGAGCGGGCTTGCCCCCGATGAGGGCTGCACGGCAAACGCAATAATCCCCGCATATTCGGCAATCCTTCCTAGACTTGTAAGTCTCCATGAGAGCTGGTCCAGGAAGAGATCGTCGCCATGTCCCAGTCACCATCGCTGAGCCAACTGCAAGAGCCAAACCCTTTCCTGCGTCGCCACCTGGGGCCCGATGCCCAGGAGCAGCAGGCCATGCTCGACGCCCTCGGCGTCGCCAGCCGCAGTGAACTGATCGAGCAGACGGTGCCGCCGGGCATCCGCTTCAATCGCCCACTCGACCTGCCGCCGGCCCTCGATGAGCAGGCCGCACTGGCCAAACTCGCAGGCTACGCTGCGCAGAACCAGCTATGGACCAGCCTGATCGGCATGGGCTACCACGCCACCATCACGCCCACCGTCATCCTGCGCAACGTGCTGGAGAACCCTGGCTGGTACACCGCCTACACACCCTACCAACCAGAGATCGCCCAAGGCCGGCTGGAGGCGCTGCTGAATTTCCAGCAAATGGTCATCGACCTTGCCGGCCTGCCCCTGGCCAATGCCTCGCTGCTTGACGAGGCCACCGCCGCCGCCGAAGCCATGGCCCTGGCCAAGCGCGTGGCGCGCAGCAAGAGCAACGCCTTCTTCGCCGACGAACACTGCCATCCGCAGACCCTGTCGGTGCTCAAGACCCGTGCCGAAGGCTTTGGCTTCGAGCTGATCGTCGACACCGTGGACAACCTGGGCAAGCACAAGGTGTTTGGGGCGTTGCTGCAGTATCCGGACACCCACGGCGAGGTCCGCGACCTGCGCCCGCTGATCGACCAGTTGCACGGTCAGCAGGCCCTGGCCTGCGTCGCCGCCGACATCCTCAGCCTGGTGGTGCTGACACCGCCCGGCGAACTGGGGGCCGACGTGGTGCTCGGCTCGACCCAGCGCTTTGGCGTGCCCATGGGTTATGGCGGGCCGCACGCGGCCTATTTCGCCTGCCGCGACGACTACAAGCGGGCGATGCCCGGGCGCATCATCGGCGTATCACGTGATGCCCGTGGCAACACTGCGCTGCGCATGGCCCTGCAGACACGCGAGCAACATATACGTCGCGAGAAAGCCAACTCCAACATCTGCACGGCCCAGGTGCTACTGGCCAACATCGCCGGCTTCTATGCTGTCTATCACGGGCCTGAGGGCTTGCAGCGCATCGCCCAGCGCGTGCACCGGCTGACCTTCGTCCTGGCCGCCGGGCTCGAGGCCAAGGGCATCAAGCGCCTCAACCAGCATTTCTTCGACACCCTGACGCTGGACGTCGGCGGCACCCAGGCTGCGATTATCGAAAGCGCCGAGGACGCCCGCATCAACCTGCGCATCCTTGGCCGTGGCCATCTGGGGGTGAGCCTGGACGAAACCTGCGACGAGGCCACGGTGCTCAAGCTGTTCGACATTTTCCTCGGCGTCGACCACGGCCTGGACATTGCCGCCCTCGACCAGCAGGCCCTGCCCGAAGGCATCCCTGGCGCGCTGGTGAGGCGCACGCCGATCCTGCAGCACCCGGTGTTCAACCTGCACCACAGCGAGACCGAGATGCTGCGCTACCTCAAGCAGCTGGAGAACAAGGACCTGGCACTCAACCAGTCGATGATCCCGCTGGGCTCGTGCACCATGAAGCTCAACGCCACCAGCGAGATGATCCCCATCACCTGGCCTGAGTTCGCCCAACCGCATCCGTTCGCCCCGGCAGCGCAGGTGCAAGGCTACAAGGCGATGATCGACGAGCTCGAAGCCTGGCTGTGCGCCATCACCGGCTTCGATGCCATCTGCATGCAGCCCAACTCGGGCGCCCAGGGCGAGTACGCCGGGCTGATGGCGATCACTCGTTACCACCGCAGCCGCCACCAAGCCGGGCGCACGATCTGCCTGATCCCGTCCTCGGCCCATGGCACCAACCCGGCGTCGGCACAGATGGCCGGCATGGAGGTGGTGATCGTCGAGTGCGACGGGGATGGCAACGTCGACCTCGACGACCTCAAGGCCAAGGCGCGGCAGGCCGGCGAGCGGCTGTCGTGCCTGATGGTGACCTACCCGTCCACCCATGGGGTGTATGAAGAAGGCATCCGCGAGATCTGCGAGGTGGTGCACCAGCTTGGCGGGCAGGTTTACATGGACGGCGCCAATCTCAATGCCCAGGTAGGGCTGACGCGGCCGGCGGACATCGGTGCCGATGTCTCGCACATGAACCTGCACAAGACCTTCTGCATCCCCCATGGCGGCGGTGGCCCGGGCATGGGGCCCATTGGCATCCGGGCACATCTCAAGCCGTTCGTGGCCAGCCACCCGGTGGTGCCGGTGCCGGGGCTGGACCCGAACAACAGCGCGGTGAGCGCGGCGCCTTGGGGCAGCGCCAGCATCCTGCCGATCAGCTGGATGTACATCGCCATGATGGGTCCGCAGCTGGCCGATGCCAGCGAGGTGGCGATCCTGTCCGCCAATTACCTGGCCAGCCAGCTGCGCGATGCCTTCCCGGTGCTGTACCGAGGGCGCAACCAGCGCGTGGCCCATGAATGCATCTTCGATCTACGCCCGCTCAAGGCGCTGACCGGCATTACCGAGGAGGACGTGGCCAAGCGCCTGATGGACTATGGCTTCCATGCCCCGACCATGTCGTTCCCGGTACCGGGCACGTTGATGGTCGAGCCCACCGAGAGTGAGTCGAAGGCCGAGCTGGACCGTTTCGTCGAAGCGATGCTGGCGATCCGCGCCGAGATCGCGCAGGTGCAGGACGGCAACTGGCCTGCGGAGGACAACCCGCTCAAGCATGCCCCGCATACCCTGGCCGATGTACTGGCGCCGTGGAGCCGGCCCTACAGCATCGAACAGGGCATCGCCCCCAGCGCTCACGCCCGCCAGCACAAGTACTGGCCGGCGGTGAACCGGGTCGACAACGTGTATGGGGACAGGAATCTGTTCTGCGCGTGCGTGCCGGTGGAGGCGTATCGCTAGGGTCTGGCGAGGCAGGGGCAGTTGTATTGCATGGGGGCTGCAACGCAGCCCTGGGACTTACTCGGCCACGGCGTTCTTGGCCAGGATCGCGTTGGCCAGCTCCATGTCACTGGCCTGCACGCCCGGGTTGTCCGCACGCACCTGGCGGATTGCGGCTTCCAGGAACGGCCCGCGAATGGCGCCATCACTGGCAACGAAGCTGCCGGCGTCGTCCTGGGCGGCGACGATCAGCTTGTGGTCCTTGAACGTCAGGTAGGTCGAGGCGGTAGTCGCGCCGGAGGAGATGATATTGCGCCAGAACGTGTCGGCCATGGCGGAGCCAAGGGGCAGCGAGAACAGGACGGTGGCTGCGATGGCTGTTTTGAAACGCATGATGAATCACCTCGGTGTATGAGGGCGGTTGAGATGCCGATTTGAGCGTTTCTCACTGCCCCAAGTTCCCGGCCACAAAGGGGATTTCTTGGTTATCCACAGACCCGCAGGACCTCTTCGGTACAGGTCCTGCCCTGGGCGACCCGGTCGCCACCGTGCCGTCTAAGGTCACGCAGCCCGTCTATCTCGGCCTGTTGCCGCAGGGCGGCGAGGTCGCTGGTGGGGGTGATCCGTTCGCGCAATGCGGTGCTGACCTGGAGCAGTTCGAACAGCCCGGTACGCCCATGGAAACCCGTACCCCTGCATTGCGGGCAGGCCTGGCGATCCTGCGGGCGCAGGTCCACACAAGCGCGACATAGCGTGCGCACCAGGCGCTGGGCCATGACCCCGATCAGAGTCGCCCGGATCAGGTAGTCGGCGACGCCAAGCTCCAACAAGCGGGTGATCGCGCCGCAGGCGTCCTGGGTATGCAGGGTCGACAACACCAGATGCCCGGTGAGGGCCGCCTGCACGGCCACCTGAGCGGTTGCTCGGTCGCGGATTTCGCCGATCATGATGATGTCCGGGTCCTGGCGCAGCAGGGCACGGACACCGCTGGCGAAGTCCAGCTCCAGGCTGGGCTGGACCTGCAACTGGTTGATCATCGGTTCAAGACGCTCGATCGGGTCTTCGATGCTGCACAGGTTGACCTGGGGGGTAGCCAAGTGCCGGAGGCTGGCATAGAGGGTGCTGGTCTTGCCCGAGCCGGTCGGCCCCGTCACCAGCAGGATGCCCTGGCGCTGTTGCAGCAGGGCCAGCCACTGCTCCAGCAACACGCCCTCCAGGCCCAGGGTTTCTAGGCTGTCGTGCAGTTGCTGAGGGTCGGACAGGCGCAGCACCAGCTTCTCGCCGAACGGGGTGGGCAGGGTGGACAGGCGCAGTTCCACCTCGGCGCCGCTGGGCAGGCGGGTTTTCAGGCGGCCGTCCTGTGGCCGGCGTTTTTCGGCGACGTTCATGCGGCCCAGGTGCTTCAGCCGGCTGACCATGGCCAGTGTGACGCTGGCCGGGAAGGCATACACCGCGTGCAGCAGGCCATCGATGCGCAGGCGCAGATGGCCTTGTTCACGGCGGGGCTCCAGGTGGATATCGCTGGCGCGCTGCTCGATGGCGTACTGCAGCATCCAGTCGACGATGTGCACGATATGGGCGTCGTCCGCGCTGGCCTGGGCTTGCCTGGCACCCAGTTCGAGCAGTTGCTCCAGCTCGCCGAGACGGGGCAACTGGCCAAGGCCCGCGCCGCGCACGGAGTGGGCCAGGCCCAGGAAGGTCGGGCGCAGCTGGCGGAGCTGTCGCGGACTGGCCAGCACCCGACGCACTGCCTTTCCCAGGCTACGGCTCAGGTCTGCCTCCCATTCGTGTTGATAAGGCTGCGCGCTGGCCACCGTGACACTGTATTCATCCACGGCCACGGCGAGGATGCCATGGCGCTGGGCGAAGGCTGCGGACATCAGCCCGGCCACGCGCACCAGGTCGACCTGCAAGGGGTCGATTACCAGAAAAGGCTGGCCTACCCGGTCTGCCAGCCAGCGGCACAGGGCGTCCAGCTCCAGCGGGTGGCCGATGGCGGCGATCAGTTCCAAGGGATGTTCAGCAGGGTGGGTCTTGCCGCGCTCGAGTGCCGCGAGAGCGGCTTCGGGGGCGATCCGCTGCTCAGCCAGCAAGGCATCCAGCAGGCGATTGAGGTCAAGATCATGGTGGTCGTTGGCGAGCATGGAAGCGTCCTTGCCGAGCTTCAGAGGCCTGGGCAAGGCTAGCCGTGCGGGACGCAAGGCGTCGGTGCAAAGGGTTTCCGGACATTGCCTGGCGGTTTCAACGGCGGGCTACCTCCGCAAGCTGTGGCAGGTTCGCCAGGCACACTTCGCTGACGCAGACCAGGTTGCGCAGTTTCTGCGCGATCACTTCGGCCCGGTGCCAGCTCAGGCCGCCGACGCCGATCGCCACGTCCAGCAGATCGTCGCACTGGCTCACGTTGACGCTGTGCGGGGTGAGGAATTGCAAGGCGAACAGGTTGAGCACGCGGCACAGGCTGTCCGGTTCGGCGTCTGCCTGCAGGCGGTAGTGCACCGTGCAGTGGACAGTGTTGGCGGCCCAGGCGTCGATGCGGGGCAAGTTGAGGGGCCGTTCGAGTGCGTTCATGCTGGGTCTCCGCGAAAGTGGAGAAATTCTTGCACGTCACACGGGGCATTTTTTCGCTATGATTCGCCAATATCGCGCTAACGCGAATTTTTTAATTCGCAAAAATGCAAATTGGAGAATTAATAATGCTTGGCGAATTGGACGCTTATGACCGGCGCATCCTTGAACTGCTGCAAGACGACGCCTCGCTGTCCAGCGCGCAGATCGCCGAGCGTGTGGGCCTGTCGCAGTCACCTTGCTGGCGGCGCATTCAGCGCCTGAGAGAGGAGGGCGTGATTCGCGGCCAGGTGACGCTGCTGGACCGCAAGAAGGTAGGGCTGAACACGCAGATCTTCGCCGAAGTGAAGCTCAACGCCCATGGCCGTTCGAACTTCGCCGAGTTCACCGAGGCGATCCGCGGTTTTCCCGAAGTGCTGGAATGTTATGTGCTGATGGGGGCGGTGGACTTCCTGCTGCGTATCGTCACCTCGGATATCGAGGCTTACGAGCGGTTCTTCTTCGAAAAGCTGTCGAACGTGCCGGGTATTCAGGAAGTTAACTCGATCGTGGCGTTGTCGGAGATCAAGTCGACCACGAGCCTGCCGCTGAGGCCCTGAAGCGCCAATCGCGGGGCAAGCCCGCTCCCACGAGTGCAGGAGCGGGCGGTGCGGACTCAGGCCTTGAGCAGGTGCTTCCAGGCGCGGTTCTGCTCGATGGCGCGAGCCTGTTCGATGCGGGCCTCCAGCAGTTCGCCCTTGTCTTCCTCCAGCAGCGGCAGTTCGGCCAGCTCGTGAAGCTTGTTCAGCTCGCCGTACAGACGGTCCAGCTGTGGCAGGTCGAGTACCTGGCGGGCGTGGTGCAGCCAAGTTTGCACGGTCTCGATGCGCGGCAGCTGCTCGGCCAGGTCCTCCGGACGCTGTACATACAGCGGCAGCTTCAGGGCGCGGGCTTCCTCGCCCAGCAAGTGCTGCAGCCAGCTGGCCAGCTGCGCCTTGCCCTGGCGCTCGCCACGGCCCTTGCGCTCGACGGTCCAGGTGCGGGCGGTCAGCCAGCGTGCGGTCTCCAGGGAGAACTGGCCCCAGCGCGGGTCTTCCAGCTCTTCAGCGAACTGCTCGGGCGCGGCGCGGCGGATGTCTTCGTCATCGTTGCCGGCCAGTACCAGCGGGCGCCAGTCTTCCAGCAGCGCATCGAGGCTGGCGCGCAAGGCTCGGGTGGTCGGGCGCGGTGCCGCCTGGCCGAGGCTGGCGGTGATGGCGCGCAGTTCGGCCAGGCAGCGGACCCAGTCCTGCAGCAGGCGCCAGTGGCCATTGTGGCGATACTGCTCGGCCAGGCGCTGGCTGCTGCCCAGCAGTTGCCAGGCCAGGGCGGCGTAGGCGTCGTCCAGCGGCATCTCGGCGTGCAGCTCGGTCGCGGGCAGGCCCAGCTCGTAGCTGTCCGGATCGAGCAGGCGGTAGCCCCGCTCGGCCTTGCTGATGTCGCATGGCATCAGGGCGAGGCTGGCGGACAGCTCGGCGGCCAGTTCCAACAGCGCCTCCGGGGCACCTTCACGCAGCTCCAGTTCCAGCTCGCAGATCTCTTCCTTGCGCTTGCCGGCGATCACGAAGCCCTGGTCGATGGCCGCTTCGATCACCACCTTGGCCTTGCCGCGGCCCCAGGCGATTTCAGCGTACTCGCGGGTGAAATCGGTGGTGAACAGCGGTTTGATGGCCTTCTTGTCCAGCCCTGCCAGTTGCTCGGGCCAGCAGGTGCCATCGAGTTTCTTCAGGTCGAGCTTGACCTTGTCCAGGTGCCATTCGAACTCGTTGCGCTCGGACAGGCCGGCCACGCTCTGGCCGCGGCACTTGAGGGTCTGGATGATGACCTCGCCATCGCGGCGCAGGCGCAGGGCGACACGGGCGGCGGACAGGTCGCGCTCCGGGGTGTCGAAGTACTGGTTGAGCAGTTCGCGGGTCTGCCAGCCGGACTTGTTGCGCTTTTTCAGCAGCGGGTGCTCGCGCAGGGCGGCAAGGGTCTCGCGACTGGCGCGGAGTTTGAGTTCGGTTTCTTTGTGCATCGCGGGCTCGGAAGGAGGGGCATCGTGGTGTGCAGTCTACAGGAGTCGGGTGGTGCCTGCCGGTCCGTGAAGGGGCGTATGGGGTTGTCCTGCCAGGCGACCGCGTTGTTATGATGCCTCTCACGCTTCCGAGGAGTCCGCGCATGCCGTTGCCATCGCTGAAAGACCAGTTTGCCGCCCTGATCGCCGCACCTTCGGTCAGTTGCACCCAGGCTGCGCTGGACCAGTCCAACCGAGCCGTCATCGACCTGCTGGCCGGCTGGTTGGGTGACCTTGGTTTCACGTGCGAGATCCAACAGGTCAGCCCTGGCAAGTTCAACTTGCTGGCAAGCCGCGGCACCGGCCCGGGCGGCCTGGTGCTGGCCGGGCACAGCGACACGGTGCCCTTCGACCCGCAACTGTGGAGCAGCGACCCGCTCAAGCTCACTGAGGTCGATGGCCGCTGGGTAGGCCTGGGCAGCTGCGACATGAAGGGCTTCTTCGCCCTGGTCATCGAGGCGGTGATCCCGCTGCTCGAGCACGATTTCAAACAGCCGCTGCTGATCCTCGCCACCTGCGACGAAGAAAGCTCCATGTCCGGCGCCCGGGCCTTGGCCGAGGCCGGCCAGCCCCTCGGGCGGGCGGCGGTGATCGGCGAGCCCACCGGGCTCAAGCCGATCCGCATGCACAAGGGCATCCTCATGGACCGCATCGACATTCTGGGGCGCAGTGGCCATTCGTCGGATCCGACCCTGGGTCGCAGCGCCCTGGAAGCGATGCATGCGGTGATGGGCGAGCTGATGACGCTGCGCCGCAGCTGGCAGGAGCAGTACCGCAACCCACAGTTCACGGTGCCTGCGCCGACCCTGAACTTTGGCTGTATCCATGGCGGCGACAATCCCAACCGCATCTGTGGCCAGTGTGCCCTGGAGTTCGACCTGCGGCCATTGCCGGGCATGGATGTTGAGCAGCTGCGCTCAGCGATCCGCGGCAAGCTGGCACCGTTGGCCGAACGCCATGAAGTGCGCATCGATTACGCGCCACTGTTCCCCGAGGTGCCACCTTTCGAACAGGCCGCCGACAGCGAGCTGGTGCGCCTGGCCGAGCGTCTGACCGGCCATCGCGCCGAAGCGGTGGCCTTTGGCACCGAAGCGCCTTATCTTCAGCAGCTCGGTTGCCAGACCATCGTGCTGGGCCCCGGTGACATCGCTTGTGCCCACCAGCCAGGGGAATACCTTGAAATGTCACGCATCGAGCCTACCGTGCGTCTATTGCGTGATCTGATCCGGCACTATTGCCTGAACCATTGATCCTTCCTGAGCAGAGGAGACCGCGCGTGACCGCAAGCCTGTTCCGACGATGACTTTCGAACGTTGTGCGCCTTTTCGTTCTCCGTTCACTTATCCACAGGCCTTGTCATGCCCGATTACGTCAACTGGTTGCGCCATGCTTCCCCCTACATCAACGCCCACCGCGACTGCACCTTCGTGGTCATGCTCCCCGGTGATGGCGTCGAGCACCCGAACTTCGGCAACATTGTCCACGACCTTGTGCTGCTGCACAGCCTGGGCGTGCGCCTGGTGCTGGTACACGGCTCACGTCCGCAGATCGAAAGCCGCCTGGCCAGCCGTGGCCTGACCCCGCACTACCACCATGGCATGCGCATCACCGACGCGGCGACACTGGACTGCGTGATCGACGCCGTCGGTGCCCTGCGCCTGGCCATCGAAGCACGCCTGTCGATGGACATGGCGGCCTCGCCGATGCAGGGCTCGCGCCTGCGCGTGGCCTCCGGCAACCTGGTCACCGCACGGCCGATCGGCGTGCTTGAAGGGGTCGACTATCACCATACCGGTGAAGTGCGCCGGGTCGACCGCAAGGGCATCAATCGCCTGCTCGATGAGCGTTCCATCGTGTTGCTGTCGCCGCTGGGCTACTCGCCGACCGGCGAGATCTTCAACCTGGCCTGCGAGGATGTGGCCACCCGCGCCGCCATCGAGCTGGGGGCCGACAAGCTGCTGCTGTTCGGGGCCGAGCCGGGCTTGCTGGATGAGCGTGGGCAATTGGTGCGCGAGCTACGCCCGCAACAGATTGCGCCGCACCTGCAGCGACTGGGCAGCGACTACCAGGCCGAGCTGCTGGATGCCGCTGCCGAAGCCTGCAAGGGCGGTGTGGCGCGCAGTCACATCGTCAGTTACGCCGAGGACGGTGCGCTGCTGACCGAGCTGTTCACCCGCGGGGGCGGTGGCACGCTGGTGTCCCAGGAGCAGTTCGAAGTGGTACGCGAGGCGACCATCGAGGATGTCGGCGGCCTGCTGGAACTGATCAGCCCGTTGGAAGAACAGGGTATCCTGGTGCGCCGTTCGCGGGAGGTGCTGGAGCGGGAGATCGAGCAGTTCAGCGTGGTCGAGCGCGAGGGCATGATCATCGCCTGCGCGGCGCTCTATCCGATCGCCGATTCCGAGGCGGGGGAGCTGGCGTGCCTTGCAGTGAACCCGGAGTACCGGCATGGCGGGCGTGGCGATGAGCTGCTCGAGCGTATCGAGGAGCGGGCGCGCACGCTGGGCCTCAACACCTTGTTCGTGCTGACGACCCGGACCGCACACTGGTTCCGTGAGCGCGGCTTCTCGCCCAGTGGCGTGGAACGGCTGCCGGCGGCGCGGGCATCGCTGTACAACTACCAGCGTAATTCGAAGATCTTCGAGAAACCGCTCTGATGCCATCGCGGGTCAAGCCCGCTCCCACGGTGTACCCGGGCTGGCACACGTGGGAGCGGGCTTGACCCGCGATGCGATGGCAAAGAAAAACGCCGCCCCTGAGGGCGGCGTTTTCGTTTACACGGTGTGCAGATACCAGTTGTACTCGAGGTCGGAGATCGAGTGCTCGAACTCCTCCAGCTCGCTTTCCTTGCACGCGACGAAGATGTCGATGTACTTCGGATCGATGTACTTGTTGAGGATCTCGCTGTCGTCCAGCTCGCGCAGTGCATCGCGCAGGTTGTTCGGCAGGCTCTGTTCCAGCTGCTCGTACGAGTTGCCTTCGATCGGCTCGCCCGGTTCGACCTTGTTGGTCAGGCCGTGGTGCACGCCGGCCAGTACCGCAGCCATCATCAGGTACGGGTTGGCGTCGGCGCCGGCCACGCGATGTTCGATGCGCACGGCATCCGGCGAGCCGGTCGGCACGCGCAGCGCCACGGTACGATTGTCCAGGCCCCAGCTCGGTGCGTTCGGCACGTAGAACTGCGCGCCGAAACGGCGGTACGAGTTGACGTTCGGGCAGAGGAACGCCATCGAGGCGGGCAGGGTCTCGAGCACACCGCCGACAGCGTGACGTAGCGCGGCGTTCTGCTCGGGATCCTCGCTGGTGAAGATGTTGTTGCCATCTTTGTCCAGCACGGAGATGTGTACATGCAGGCCGTTGCCTGCCTGGCCCGGGTAGGGCTTGGCCATGAAGGTGGTGTCCATTTCATGGTCGTAGGCGATGTTCTTGATCAGGCGCTTGAGCAGCACCGCATAGTCACAGGCCTTGAGCGGGTCGGCGACATGGTGCAGGTTGACTTCGAACTGCGCCGGGGCGCTTTCCTTGACGATGGCGTCGGCCGGGATGCCTTGTTCCTTCGCGCCTTCGAGGATGTCCTGCAGGCAATCGGCGTATTCGTCGAGGTCGTCGATCAGGTACACCTGGGTCGACTGCGGGCGCTTGCCCGAAATCGGCGAGCGTGGCGGCTGCGGGCGGCCGTTCACGTTCTCCTGGTCGATCAGGTAGAACTCCAGCTCGAACGCGGCGCAGATGGTCAGGCCCAGGTCGGTGAACTTGCTCACCACCTGGCGTAGCACTTCACGCGGGTCGGCAAAGAACGGCTCGCCTTCGATCTCGTGCATGGTCATCAGCAGCTGCGCGGTCGGGCGCTTCTGCCAAGGCTCGTTGCAGAGAGTGTCGGGGATTGGGTAGCAGATCCGGTCGGCATCGCCGATGTCCAGGCCCAGGCCTGTGCTTTCGACGGTCGAACCGTTGATATCCAGGGCGAAGAGGGAGGCCGGCAGGTTGATGCCTTTCTCGTAAACCTTGTGGAGGCTGGTGCGCTCTATGCGCTTGCCGCGCACCACACCATTCATATCTGCAATCAGAAGGTCAACGTAGAGAACCTCAGGATGTTCCTTAAGGAACGCGTTCGCTTCGTTAAGCTGAACGGCACGCGGGGGTACCGACATGATGCAACACCTTTGTTGTTAAAAATATCAATCAAGGGGGGCTTGCAACCCCAGTCAATCGGAAAGACCAGGTTAAGTCAAGCCAGCACCCTGATGCCCTTAAATGGCACATCTACGGCAGATTTGCTGCATCTCGGGGCGTGCCATTATCCGCTATTTTCGTCTTGAAGGGTTATCCCGAGCGGGGCGTGTTTTATTTTTTACGGGGGAGTTGTGTAAAAAAATGAACGAGGCTAAGCTCGGCATCAACCCAGAACACAATAATACGAGGGTCACATGGTCCGCCTGTCGAGACCTGTCAGCGCCGCATGCACGGTGCGTTCAGGTACATCTCCCGGTTGCCGTCCGGTCACTGCACGCCTGCTTCGAAGGGGTGCCGCGCTGGCCGCAATAATTGACGGTTCGCTTGAAAAAGCCATGCCTCGTAACGCTTTAGCGCAACACCTCCTTTCCTTCTGCCCTTCGCTTTCTGTCCGGGCGCGCGCCCATGGCGTGTATCCATTGTCGTCCTGCGCGAGGGTTTTTGCTTTAGCCATGCACAGCATCCAGAATCAAGGCGCGGGCCTGTCCAGGCCCCTCGGCGCGCTGCGCGCCGACTTTGTCCGACGCCTGGCGTCAGTGGCCGCCGGTTGCCGCCAACCGCGCCACATTACCTCCTGAGGTATTTATGAGTAACAACCTCGACCAGCTCACCGATTGGTTGAAAGAGCACAAGATCACCGAAGTGGAGTGCCTGATCAGCGACCTGACCGGCATCACCCGCGGCAAGATCTCGCCGACCAACAAATTCATCGCCGAAAAGGGCATGCGCCTGCCCGAGAGCGTGCTGCTGCAGACCGTGACCGGCGATTACGTCGACGATGACATCTATTACGAACTGCTCGACCCGGCCGACATCGACATGATCTGCCGCCCCGACGAGAACGCGGTGTTTCTCGTGCCATGGGCCATCGAGCCGACCGCCCAGGTGATCCACGACACCTACGACAAGAAGGGCAACCCGGTCGAACTGTCGCCGCGCAATGTGCTGAAGAAGGTCCTGAAACTCTACGCCGACAAGGGCTGGCAGCCGATCGTCGCGCCCGAGATGGAGTTCTACCTGACCAAGCGTAGCGAAGATCCCGACTTTCCGCTGCAGCCGCCGGTGGGTCGTTCCGGTCGCCCGGAAACGGGGCGGCAGTCGTTCTCCATCGAGGCGGCCAACGAGTTCGACCCGCTGTTCGAGGACGTCTACGACTGGTGTGAGCTGCAGCAGCTGGACCTCGACACGCTGATCCATGAGGACGGCACGGCGCAGATGGAAATCAACTTCCGTCACGGCGACGCGCTGCACCTGGCCGACCAGATCCTGGTGTTCAAGCGCACCATGCGCGAGGCGGCGCTCAAGCACAACGTGGCCGCCACCTTCATGGCCAAGCCGATGACCGGCGAGCCGGGCAGCGCCATGCACCTGCACCAGAGCGTGGTCGATGCCGTCACCGGCAAGAACATCTTCTCCAACGCCGACGGCAGCATGAGCGAGCTGTTCCTCAATCACATCGGCGGCCTGCAGAAGTTCATCCCCGAGGCCCTGCCGCTGTTCGCCCCCAACGTCAACTCGTTCCGCCGCTTCCTGCCGGACACCTCCGCGCCGGTAAACGTCGAGTGGGGCGAAGAGAACCGCACCGTCGGCTTGCGCGTACCGGATGCCGGGCCGCAGAACCGCCGGGTCGAGAACCGCCTGCCGGGCGCCGACGCCAACCCGTACCTGGCCATCGCCGCCAGCCTGCTGTGTGGCTATATCGGCATGGTCGAAGGCATCGAGGCTAGCGCGCCAGTCCAGGGTCGTGGCTACGAGCGCCGAAACCTGCGCCTGCCGCTGACCATCGAGGACGCCCTCGAGCGCATGGAAATCAGCCGCGCGCTGGAGCAGTACCTGGGCAAGAAATTCATCACCGGCTACGTCGCCACCAAGCGTGCCGAGCACGAGAACTTCAAGCGCGTCATCAGCTCCTGGGAGCGAGAGTTCCTGCTGTTTGCTGTGTGATCAACCCTGAGGCCGCCAGGGCGCGGCCACCGGACCATGGAGAAGCACATGAGCGTCAACAACCCGCAAACCCGTGAATGGCAAACCCTGAGCGGCGAGCACCACCTTGCACCTTTCAGCGACTACAAACAGCTGAAGGAAAAGGGGCCGCGCATCATCACCAAGGCGCAGGGTGTGCATTTGTGGGACAGCGAGGGGCACAAGATCCTCGACGGCATGGCCGGCCTGTGGTGCGTGGCGGTCGGCTATGGCCGCGAAGAGCTGGTGCAGGCGGCAGAAAAACAGATGCGCGAACTGCCGTACTACAACCTGTTCTTCCAGACCGCCCACCCGCCGGCGCTGGAGCTGGCCAAGGCGATCACCGACGTGGCGCCCAAGGGCATGACCCATGTGTTCTTCACCGGCTCCGGTTCCGAGGGCAACGACACCGTGCTGCGCATGGTTCGCCACTACTGGGCGCTGAAGGGCAAGCCGCACAAGCAGACCATCATCGGCCGCATCAACGGCTACCACGGCTCCACATTTGCGGGTGCGTGCCTGGGTGGCATGAGTGGCATGCACGAGCAGGGCGGCCTGCCGATCCCGGGCATCGTGCATATCCCGCAACCGTACTGGTTCGGTGAGGGGGGCGACATGACCCCGGACGAATTCGGCGTGTGGGCGGCCGAGCAGCTGGAGAAGAAGATTCTCGAAGTCGGCGAGGACAACGTCGCCGCCTTCATCGCCGAGCCGATCCAGGGTGCGGGCGGGGTGATCATTCCGCCTGAGACCTACTGGCCGAAGATCAAGGAGATCCTCGCCAAGTACGACATCCTGTTCGTCGCCGACGAAGTGATCTGCGGTTTCGGCCGTACCGGCGAGTGGTTCGGCTCCGACTACTACGACCTTGCACCCGACCTGATGACCATCGCCAAGGGCCTGACCTCCGGTTACATCCCCATGGGCGGTGTGATCGTGCGTGACAAAGTGGCCAAGGTGATCAGCGAAGGTGGTGACTTCAACCACGGCTTCACCTACTCCGGCCACCCTGTGGCGGCAGCGGTGGGCCTGGAAAACCTGCGCATCCTGCGCGACGAGAAGATTGTCGAGCGTGCCCGCAACGAAACGGCACCGTATTTGCAAAAACGACTGCGTGAGCTGCAGGACCACCCACTGGTGGGCGAGGTGCGCGGCCTGGGCCTGCTCGGCGCGATCGAGTTGGTCAAGGACAAGGCCACCCGTAGCCGCTATGAGGGCAGGGGCGTCGGCATGATCTGCCGCACCCATTGCTTCGAGAACGGCCTGGTGATGCGCGCGGTGGGCGACACCATGATCATTGCGCCGCCGCTGGTGATCAGCCGCGAAGAGATCGACGAACTGGTGGAAAAGGCGCGCAAGTGCCTGGATCTGACCTACGAGGCGGTCAAATGACAGTCTGCTAGGCTGGCGAGGTGACATTAATGTCGTTGCAAGGCCCTGCTTCTGTTGAAACAGCGCCTTGTAACTTGCCAGACTAACGGCTGTTTAGTCGCCCAACGCGCGTCCCGTGGTACCTGGCTGCTGAACAGATGGCTTGATAATAAATTCTGGAGCATTACGCATGAAGAAATTGGGCAAGACGCTGCTGGCCGCCGCCCTGATGGGTGCCATGGCCACCGCTGTTCAGGCTGACGACAAGGTGCTGCACGTCTACAACTGGTCGGACTATATCGCCCCGGACACCGTGGCCAACTTCGAGAAAGAGACCGGCATCAAGGTCGTCTACGACGTCTTCGACAGCAACGAGACCCTTGAAGCCAAGCTGCTGGCGGGCAAGTCGGGTTACGACATCGTCGTGCCGTCCAACAACTTCCTGGCCAAGCAGATCAAGGCCGGCGTCTACCAGGAGCTGGACCGCTCCAAGCTGCCGAGCTGGAAAAACCTCGACCCGGCCCTGCTCAAGGCGGTCGGCGATGCCAGCGACCCGGGCAACAAGTTCGCCTTCCCCTACATGTGGGGCTCCATCGGCATCGGCTACAACCCGGAGAAGGTCAAGGCCGCGCTGGGCATCGACAAGATCGACTCGTGGGACGTGGTGTTCAAGCCAGAGAACATCGCCAAGCTCAAGAGCTGCGGCGTGAGTTTCCTCGATGCGCCGACAGAGATGATCCCGGCCGCGCTGCACTACCTGGGCAAACCGAGCGACAGCACCAAGAAGGAAGACCTGAAGGCGGCCGAGGACCTGTTCCTGAAAATCCGCCCTTCGATCACCTACTTCCACTCTTCCAAGTACATCTCGGACCTGGCCAACGGCAACATCTGCGTGGCCGTGGGTTACTCGGGTGACCTGGAGCAGTCCAAGGCCCGTGCCCACGAGGCCGGCGACAAGGTCAAGCTGAGCTATGTCATTCCGAAGGAAGGTGCCGGCACCTTCTACGACATGGTCGCGATTCCGAAAGATGCCGAGAACGTCGACGCCGCCTACAAGTTCATGGAATACCTGCTACAGCCTAAAGTCATGGCCGGTATTACCAACGCCGTGCGTTTCCCGAACGGTAACAAGGCAGCCACCGAGTTCGTGGACAAGGACATTACCAGCGATCCGGCGATCTACCCTTCCGAGGAAGTGAAAGCGCAGCTCTACGCGATCAAGGCGCCAGATAAGACCGCCCAGCGCGAGATCACCCGCAGCTGGACCAAGATCAAGTCGGGCAAGTAAGCCCGATGCGGCAACCTCTGGGCCGGGCTTTTCCGGCCCAGAGGCCAGTAAAGGCAAATAAGTTTGCGGCATCCACGCCGTGAAGGTAAGTTGCGCGCCGGTTTTGCGTGTGCGGCCGAGGTTTACTGCCCGCAAAGGCACTGATTGTGAGGACCACCCACTTGTCTATTTCTGTTTTTCGCCAGGCCTTGATGGCCGGAGCGGGTCTGACGCTGGCTTGCAGCGTCCAAGCGGCGCCCACGGTGCACATCTACAACTGGTCCGACTATGTCGGCCCCACCACGCTCGCCGATTTCCAGAAGGAAACCGGGATCGAGCCCAAATACGACGTCTTCGACAGTAACGAGACGCTGGAAGGCAAGCTGCTGGCCGGGCGCACCGGCTATGACGTGGTCGTGCCGTCCAACCATTTCCTCGGCAAGCAGATCAAGGCGGGCGCGTTCCAGAAGCTCGACCGCGACCTGCTGCCCAACTATGCGAACCTCGACCCGGCGCTGATGAAGCGCCTGGAGAAGAACGATCCGGGCAACCAGTACGCCGTCCCCTACCTGTGGGGCACCAATGGCATCGGCTACAACGTCGAGAAGGTCAAGGCGGCGCTGGGCACCGACAAGATCGATTCCTGGGCGGTGCTGTTCGAGCCTGAGAACATGAAGAAACTCAGCAAGTGCGGCGTGGCCTTCCTCGACTCCGCCGACGAGATGCTGCCGGCGGTGCTCAACTACATGGGCCGCGACCCCAACAGCAGCAACCCCAAGGACTACGCCGATGCAGAGAAGAAACTGCTGGCCGTGCGTCCCTACGTGACTTACTTCCATTCTTCGAAATACATCACCGATCTCGCCAACGGCGATATCTGCGTGGCCGCCGGTTTCTCCGGCGACGTGTTCCAGGCCAAGGCCCGCGCTGAAGAGGCGAAGAAGGGCGTGAAGCTGGCCTACGCCATCCCCAAGGAAGGCGGCAACCTCTGGTTCGATGTGCTGGCGATTCCCAAGGACGCCAGCAACGTCAAGGAGGCCCATGCCTTCATCAACTATTTGCTGAAACCTGAGGTTATCGCCCAGGTCAGTGATTACGTCGGTTACGCCAACCCGAACCCCAAGGCTGGCGACCTGATGGACCAGGCCGTGAGGACTGACGCCGCGGTTTACCCACCGCAGGAAGTGCTGGACAAGATGTTCGTCAACGCCGAGTTGCCACCCAAGGTGCAACGTTTGATGACCCGCAGCTGGACCAAGGTCAAGTCGGGCAAGTAACAATCCAGGCCCGCCAGCGCAGCGGCGGGCACACAAATCTTGTTGGGAGTTTCACTCATGGCAGTTGCCTCCGGTGCCTATAAGAAAGCCCTCGAGGGTGGCCAGCAACCCAAGCAGGTGCTGGTCAAGATCGACCGGGTCACGAAAAAGTTCGACGAAACGGTAGCCGTGGACGATGTGTCCCTGGAAATCCGCAAGGGCGAGATCTTCGCCCTGCTGGGCGGCTCCGGTTCCGGCAAGTCCACCTTGCTGCGCATGCTGGCCGGTTTCGAGCGTCCGACCGAAGGGCGGATCTTCCTCGATGGCGTCGACATCACCGACATGCCGCCCTACGAGCGGCCGATCAACATGATGTTCCAGTCCTACGCGCTGTTCCCGCACATGACCGTGGCGCAGAACATCGCCTTCGGCCTGCAGCAGGACAAGATGCCCAAGGCCGAGATCGACGCCCGCGTGGCCGAGATGCTCAAGCTGGTGCACATGACCCAGTACGCCAAGCGCAAGCCGCACCAGCTCTCCGGTGGCCAGCGCCAGCGCGTGGCTTTGGCACGCTCGCTGGCCAAGCGCCCCAAGTTGCTGCTGCTCGATGAGCCGATGGGCGCGCTGGACAAGAAACTGCGCTCGCAGATGCAACTGGAGCTGGTGGAGATCATCGAGCGCGTGGGCGTGACCTGCGTGATGGTGACCCACGACCAGGAAGAGGCCATGACCATGGCCCAGCGCATCGCCATCATGCACCTGGGCTGGATCGCCCAGATCGGCAGCCCGATCGATATCTATGAAACCCCGACCAGCCGCCTGGTCTGCGAGTTCATCGGCAACGTCAACCTGTTTGAAGGCGAAGTGGTCGACGATGCCGAAGGCCATGCGGTCATCGCCAGCCCGGAGCTGGAGCGCAAGATCTACGTCGGCCACGGTGTCACCACTTCGGTCGAGGACAAGCACATCACCTACGCCCTGCGGCCGGAAAAGCTGCTGGTCACCACCGAGCAGCCTACCTGCGAGCACAACTGGTCGCGCGGCAAGGTCCACGACATCGCCTACCTCGGCGGCCACTCGGTCTTCTACGTCGAGCTGCCCAGCGGCAAGATCGTCCAGTCGTTCGTCGCCAACGCCGAGCGCCAGGGCACCCGCCCGACCTGGGACGACGAAGTCTACGTGTGGTGGGAAGACGACAGCGGCGTGGTACTGCGGTCATGAAAATCCGCAAGCTCAAGCGAGCATTCCAGCGCCTTGTCCCGGAGGGGCGGCACCTGGTGATCGGCGTGCCGTTCATCTGGCTGTTCCTGTTCTTCATGCTGCCGTTCTTCATTGTCCTGAAGATCAGCTTTGCCGAAGCCGATGTGGCCATCCCGCCGTACACCGAGATCTACACCTACCTGGAAGGCAAGGTCCAGCTGGTGCTGAACCTGGCCAACTATGGCCTGCTGACCGAGGACGAGCTGTACATCGCGGCCTACCTCGGCTCGCTCAAGGTGGCCTTCTTCAGTACCTTGCTCTGCCTGCTGATCGGCTACCCGATGGCCTATGCCATCTCCAAGGCCAGGAAAGAGTCGCAGACCGTCCTGCTGCTGCTGATCATGATGCCGACCTGGACTGCGATCCTGATCCGCGTCTACGCCTGGATGGGCATTCTCAGCAACAACGGCCTGCTCAACAGCTTCCTGCTGTGGCTGGGGCTGATCGACCAACCGCTGCAGATCCTCAACACCAACCTGGCGGTGTATATCGGCGTGGTCTATTCGTACCTGCCGTTCATGATCCTGCCGCTGTACGCCAACCTGGTGAAGCACGACGAAAGCCTGCTGGAAGCTGCATCCGACCTTGGCTCGAGCACCTTCAACAGCTTCTGGAAGATCACCGTGCCGCTGTCGAAGAACGGCATCATCGCCGGCTGCATGCTGGTGTTCATTCCGGTGGTCGGCGAGTTCGTGATTCCTGAACTGCTCGGCGGCCCGGAAACCCTGATGATCGGTAAAGTGCTGTGGCAAGAGTTCTTCAATAACCGTGACTGGCCGGTGGCATCCGCGCTGGCGGTAGTGATGCTGGCGATCCTGATCGTACCGATCCTGCTGTTCAACCGCAGCCAGGCCAAAGAGATGGAGGGCCGCGCATGAAACGCTTCAGTTTCTCCAAGCTGATGCTGGTGCTCGGCTTGCTGTTCATCTACCTGCCGATGCTGATCCTGGTGATCTACTCGTTCAACGCCTCCAAGCTGGTAACGGTATGGGGCGGCTGGTCGGTGAAGTGGTACGTCGGCCTGCTCGACAATACCCAGCTGATGGGTTCGGTGATGCGCTCGCTGGAGATCGCCTGCTACACGGCGGTCGCCGCGGTGGCGCTGGGCACCCTGGCGGCCTTCGTGCTGACCCGGGTCACCCGCTTCAAGGGCCGCACCCTGTTCGGTGGCCTGGTCACCGCGCCACTGGTGATGCCCGAGGTGATCACCGGTCTGTCGCTGTTGCTGCTGTTCGTGGCCATGGCGCAGATGATCGGTTGGCCGCAGGAGCGCGGCATCGTCACCATCTGGATCGCCCACACCACGTTCTGTGCAGCCTACGTGGCGGTGGTGGTGTCGGCGCGCCTGCGCGAGTTGGACCTGTCCATCGAGGAGGCGGCCATGGACCTGGGCGCCAAGCCGTGGAAGGTGTTCTTCCTGATCACCATCCCGATGATCGCACCGTCGCTGGCGGCGGGCGGCATGATGTCGTTCGCCCTGTCGCTGGATGACCTGGTGCTGGCCAGCTTCGTCTCCGGCCCTGGCTCGACCACCCTGCCGATGGAAGTGTTCTCGGCCGTGCGCCTGGGCGTGAAGCCGGAGATCAACGCTGTGGCCAGCCTGATCCTGCTGTCGGTGTCGCTGGTGACTTTCATGGTCTGGTACTTCAGCCGCCAGGCCGAGGAGCGTCGTCGTCGGGCGATCCAGCAGGCCATCGAAGAGGGCGCCGCGGCGAACGTCTCGCAGCCGCAGGTACGTCGTCCGGCCCAGGCCGCCGCGCAGGCCTGAGCCAACGCATCGCGGGGCAAGTCGCATCGGCGGTGTGCCGATGCGCCTTGCCCCGCGGTCTTTTCAGCCCTGGTCCGGCCAGTTCCAGGCCGGTTCATCCAGCATGCCTTGCCCGACGATACCGGTCTGCCCCAAGGTCTTCTCCAGGTGGATCGAGTTACAGTCGGCATCCTCTTCCAGGGCCGCCACCAGCCTCGGCGCGTGCGACACCACCCATACCTGACATTCGCGCGCCGTGCGGCGGATCAGGCGCGCCAGCGCCGGCAACAAGTCCGGGTGCAGGCTGGTCTCCGGCTCGTTGAGCACCATCATGCTCGGTGGGCGCGGCGTGAGCAGGGCAGCCACCAGCAACAGGTAGCGCAAGGTCCCGTCGGACAGCTCGGCAGCGCTCAGCGGCCGCAACAGCCCGGCCTGGTGGAAACGCAGGGCGAACAGACCGCCGGGCTGGGCGTCGACCGCAAGCCGGGCGCCGGGAAACGCGTCGCTCACTGCATCCTGCAGGGCCTGCAGGTCGCCGATCTCGTCGATGGTCTGCAGGGCGGCGGCGAGGTCGCGGCCATCGTGATGCAGCACCGGCGTGCGCGTCCCCAGCCGCGATTGTCGGGCGGGCGCCTCGGCATCGGTACGGAAATGGTCGTAGAAGCGCCAGCTGCGGATCTGCTCGCGCAGATGCGGCACCTCGGGGGAGCCCTGGAGACTGCCGACCTGGTCGAACAGGCTGTCGAATTCGGTCATGTGCTGGTGCAGCACCTGCCATTGGCGCCCGTCGCGGGCCTTGACCATCCCCGCATGGCGCTGCACCAGTTGGCTGGCGGGTCGGCACAGGGGGCCGGCCCAGATCGTCTCCTGCTTGATCTGCGGGTCCAGAGCGAACTTCGACCGGCTGGGTTCGGGCAGACCGAGGCTGATCGCGTATCCGAAGTCTTCGCCGGCAAAGCCCATTTTCAGGCGCCGGGCTTGCTGGCGTGGCCCGCCTTCCACTGGCACCTCGCCGTTGAGCATGCGCCGGGTGAGCTTCTCGGGGCCTGCCCAGAAGGTCGATTCCAGCCCGCCCTCGGCAGCCAGCGCGTTGACCACGCCGCCGCGCGCGGTCTCGGCCAGCAGGCGCAAGGCCTTGTACAGGTTGGACTTGCCACTGCCATTGGCACCGGTAATCACGTTCAGCCGGCCCAGCGGCAGCACCAGCTGGTTGATCGAGCGGTAGTTGGCAATGGCCAGGGTGGTGAGCATAGGCGGCATCCTTGAGCGGTCGGAACGCAGTATCGCCGATACGGCCTCGCTTTGTTGAACCCTGGCCGATGCCGTTTGTCGATCCCTGATCTACGCTTTCAAACGCATCCCTTTCACCTGAGAGAAGCAAGGAGCCTGCATGACGCTAGAGCGTGTGCCGCTGGTCGTTTGCCTAGGGTTGCTGTCCCTGCTTTCAGGATGTGGCAAGGAGGAGGTCGGCCAGGTGCTGCCCAGGGTCGCGGTGCAGCAGGTGCAGCCCACCGACTTTGCCGCCCGGGTCACCCTGACCGGTGACGTGCAGGCGCGGGTGCAGACCGACTTGTCGTTCCGCGTGGGCGGCAAGATCATTGCGCGCAGCGTCGATGTCGGTGACCACGTGAAGGCCAATCAGGTACTGGCGCGCCTGGACCCCAAGGACCTGCAGAACAACGTCGATTCGGCCAAGGCCGAGGTGTTCGCCGAACAGGCCCGGGTTACCCAGACCAGCGCCGCGTTCGTGCGCCAGCAGAAACTCTTGCCCAAGGGCTACACCAGCCAGAGCGAGTACGACTCCGCTGAAGCCGCGTTGCGCAGCAGCCAGAGCGCGCTCAAGGCCGCCCAGGCGCAACTGGCCAACGCCAACGAGCAATTGAGCTACACGGCATTGGTGTCCGAGGCCGACGGCGTGATCACTGCGCGCCAGGCCGAAGTCGGCCAAGTGGTGCAGGCGACCATGCCGATCTTCAGCCTGGCGGTCGATGGCGACCGTGACGCGGTGTTCAATGTCTATGAATCGCTGCTGGTGGCACCCAGCGGTGACAAGGGCGTGACGGTCAGCCTGATCGACAACCCCGCCATCACCGCCCAAGGCCACGTGCGCGAGATCACCCCGACGGTCTCTGCGCAAAGCGGCACGGTGCAGGTCAAGGTGGCCCTGCGCGATGTGCCCAAGGGCATGGCCCTGGGGGCACCGGTAACGGCGTCGGCCAGTGCCCATGGCAAACCGAGCGTCGAGCTGCCCTGGTCAGTCCTGACCAAGGCGTTGAACGAGCCCGCCGTGTGGGTGGTCGGTGAGGGTGACAAGGCGCAACTGCGCAAGGTCCAGGTGGCGCGCTACCTGACCGGAAAAGTGGTGATCAGCGCGGGTCTGGAGGCCGGTGAGATAGTGGTGGTCAGTGGTGGCCAGCTGTTGAACCCAGGTATTCAGGTCGAGAAGATCGATGCCAGAAACGGGGGAGTCGCGCCATGAGGCCGTTGCTGCCGATAGTGTCTGCCTGCCTGTTGCTGGTTGCCTGTGGTGGCGAGGAAGTCCAGCCCGAACCCGTGCGACCGGTGTTGTCGACCGTGGTCGAACCCCAGGTGCAAGCGCAGCTTGGGCGCTTTGCCGGCAATATCCAGGCGCGCTTCGAGAGCACCTTGGGCTTCCGCGTGTCTGGCCGTATCGCCCGGCGCTGGCTGGATGTCGGGGCCCAGGTCAAGCCCGGCGATACCTTGGCTACCCTCGATCCGACCGACCAGCAGAACCAGCTGCGTGCCGCCGAAGGCGACCTTGCGCGGGTGCAGGCGCAGTGGATCAATGCCCAGGCCGATGCCCGTCGCCAGCAACAACTGTATGACCGCGGCGTCGGCGCCCAAGCCCAGCTGGACATCGCCCAGACCAACCTGAAGACTACCGGCGCGTCGCTGGCGCAGGCGCGTTCGGCAGTCAGCCAGGCCCGCGACCAGCTCGACTACAGCACCCTGCGTAGCGACCATGCCGCGGTGATCACGGCCTGGCAGGCCGAGGCCGGGCAGACTGTCAGCGCCGGCCAGGCCGTAGTCACCCTGGCGCGCCCGGACGTGAAGGAAGCGGTGATCGACCTGCCGATAGCCTTGGCCGAACAACTGAGCCGCGACCTCACCTTCACCGTCGCCTCGCAGCTCGACACCAGCATCAACACTACTGCCACCTTGCGCGAGCTGGAGCCCCAGGCAGATGCCACCACCCGTACCCGCCGCGCCCGCCTTACCCTGGCCAGCACCCCGGAGGCTTTCCACCTGGGGACCGCTATCAGCGTCACCCTGACCTCGGCGCTGACGCCGCGCAGCCAGTTGCCGCGTTCCGCGTTGCTCGAGCGCGATGGCAAGACCCAGGTCTGGGTGGTCGACCCGCAGGGCAAGACCGTGGCCACCCGTGACGTCACCCTGGCGGAGCGTGGCCCTGACAGCATCATCCTGTCCTCCGGTGTGCAACCCGGCGAGCGCGTCGTCACCGCCGGCGTGAACAGCCTCAAGCCTGGCCAGAAGGTCATCTTCGACGAGGACGCACGATGAAAGGAAGCTTCAACCTCTCCGAATGGGCGCTCAAGCACCAGTCCTTCGTCTGGTACCTGATGTTCGTCGGCCTGCTGATGGGGATTTTTTCCTACTTCAACCTGGGTCGAGAGGAGGATCCGTCCTTCACCATCAAGACCATGGTGATCCAGACCCGCTGGCCCGGCGCGACCCAGGACGAGACGCTGTACCAGATCACCGACCGGATCGAAAAGAAACTCGAGGAGCTCGATTCGCTCGACTACGTGAAAAGTTATACCCGCCCCGGTGAATCGACGGTCTACGTGTACCTGCGCGACACCACCAAGGCCAAGGACATTCCGGACATCTGGTACCAGGTGCGCAAGAAGATCCAGGACATCCGCGGCCAGTTCCCCCAGGGCGTACAGGGCCCGGGCTTCAACGACGAGTTCGGCGACGTGTTCGGCTCGATCTACGCTTTCACCTCCGATGGCCTGAACCTGCGTCAGCTGCGCGACTATGTGGAGCAGGCCCGTGCGGAGGTGCGCGAGGTGCACAACATCGGCAAGATCGAGCTGATCGGCACCCAGGACGAAGTGCTCTACCTGAACTTCTCCACCCGCAAGCTGGCAGCCCTGGGCATCGACCAGCGGCAGGTCATGGAGGCGCTGAAATCGCAGAACGCGGTGACCCCGGCGGGGGTGATCGAAGCCGGCCCCGAGCGGATTTCGGTGCGCACCACCGGGCAGTTCGCCTCGGAGAAGGACCTGGAGACGGTCAACCTGCGCATCAACGACCGCTTCTTCCGCCTGGCCGATATCGCCGACATCGAGCGCGGCTATGTCGACCCGCCGTCGCCGATCTTCCGCTACAACGGCCAGCCGGCCATCGGCCTGGCCATCGGCATGAAGGCCGGCGGCAACATCGAGGTGTTTGGCGCTGCGCTGAAAAAGAAGATGGACAGCATCGTCAGCGAACTGCCGGTCGGGGTCGGCGTGCACACCGTGTCCGACCAGGCGGTAGTGGTCAAGCAGGCAGTTGGCGGCTTCACCAGTGCCTTGTTCGAAGCCGTGGTGATCGTGCTGGTGGTGAGCTTCGTCAGCCTGGGCGTGCGTGCCGGGCTGGTGGTGGCCTGCTCGATCCCGCTGGTGCTGGCCATGGTGTTCGTGTTCATGGAGTACAGCGATATCACCATGCAGCGGATCTCGCTGGGTGCGCTGATCATTGCCCTGGGCCTGCTGGTGGATGACGCGATGATCACCGTGGAGGTGATGGTCACGCGCCTGGAAATGGGCGAGACGAAAGAGCAGGCGGCGACTTTCGCCTACACCTCGACGGCCTTCCCCATGCTTACCGGCACCCTGGTGACCGTGGCCGGTTTCGTGCCGATCGGCCTCAATGCCAGCTCGGCCGGTGAATACACCTATACCTTGTTCGCGGTGATCGCCGTGGCGCTGCTGGTGTCGTGGGTGGTGGCAGTGTTCTTCGCCCCGGTGCTGGGGGTGCATATCCTCAGCAGCGAAAAGCTCAAGCCCCACGAGGCCGAACCCGGGCGAGTGGGCCGGGCATTCGAACATGGCCTGCTGTGGTGCATGCGCCACCGCTGGGTGACGGTGATCGGCACCATCGTGCTGTTCGCACTGTCGGTGGTGGGCATGCGCTTCGTGCAGAACCAGTTCTTCCCATCCTCGGACCGCCCGGAGATCCTGGTCGATCTCGACCTGCCGCAGAACGCCTCGATCGAGGAAACGCGCAAGGTGGTGGATCGCCTGGAGGCGAAGATCAAGGACGACCCCGACCTGGTGCGCTGGAGCACTTACATCGGCCAGGGCGCGATCCGCTTCTACCTGCCCCTCGACCAGCAACTGCAGAATCCCTATTACGCCCAGCTGGTGATCGTCAGCAAGGGCTTCGAAGAGCGCCAAGACATGATCGAGCGCCTGCAGAAACTGCTGCGCGAGGACTTCGTCGGCATCGGCAGCAACGTGCAGTCGCTGGAGATGGGCCCGCCGGTGGGCCGGCCGATCCAGTACCGGGTCAGCGGCAAGGACATCGACCAGGTGCGCCGCTATGCCATCGAACTGGCCACGGTGCTCGACGGCAACGAACATATTGGCGACATGATGTACGACTGGAACGAGCCCGGTAAGGTGCTGCGCATCGAGATCGCCCAGGACAAGGCACGCCAGCTGGGGCTGTCGTCCGAAGACGTGGCCAATGTGATGAACAGCATCGTCAGTGGTGTGCCGGTTACCCAGGTCAACGACAACATCTACTTGATCGACGTCATCGCACGCGCCGAGGACAGCGAGCGGGGCTCGCCCGACACCCTGCAGAACCTGCAGATCGTAAGCCCCAGCGGTGTGTCGATTCCCCTGCTGGCGTTCGCCACCGTGCGCTACGAGCTGGAGCAGCCATTGGTGTGGCGGCGCGACCGCAAGCCGACCATCACCATCAAGGCCTCGGTGGTCGGCGATATCCAGCCGACCAACCTGGTGGCGCAGCTCAAGCCGAAGATCGACGAGTTCGCCGGCAAGCTGCCGCCCGGCTACGGCGTGGCCACCGGCGGTACGGTGGAGGAGAGCGGCAAGGCCCAGGGGCCGATCGCCGACGTTATTCCGCTGATGCTGTTCCTCATGGCGACCTTCCTGATGATCCAGCTGCACAGCGTGCAGAAGCTGTTCCTGGTGGTCAGCGTCGCGCCGCTGGGTCTGATCGGCGTGGTCCTGGCCCTGGTACCCACGGGCACGCCCATGGGCTTCGTGGCGATCCTCGGCATCCTCGCCCTGGCCGGGATCATCATCCGCAACTCGGTGATCCTGGTGACCCAGATCGACGAATTCGAGGAGCAGGGCTACACCCCCTGGGACGCGGTGGTGGAGGCGACCAACCACCGCCGCCGGCCGATCCTGCTGACGGCGGCGGCGGCGAGCCTGGGCATGATCCCGATTGCCCGGGAAGTGTTCTGGGGGCCGATGGCCTACGCCATGATCGGCGGCATCATCAGCGCAACGCTGCTGACGCTATTGTTCCTGCCGGCGCTGTACGTGGCCTGGTACAAGATCCGCGAGCCGGAAAAGACTTCCTGAGAACCACG
>NZ_JBOBDQ010000033.1:0-61851 GCF_050586565.1 Pseudomonas sp. WC1 | reverse complement strand
CTGGGCAGCCGGCTCCGCGGCGCGGGCCGGGGCGGCAGTGCGCGCAGGCGCGGTGCCGGCAAAGCTGCTGGCCGGGGCCTGGCTGCTGGCCGGCGCCGGGGCCGGGGCCGGGGCCGGGGCCGGGCTGGAATAGGCGCTGAAACGGCGGTTGCTGCGCGAGATGGTGTGGACCTTCTCGCAGAGCATCTGCTTGACCTTCTCCGGATTGCGCGAGATGTCTTCGAAGTTCTTCGGCAGGTAGTCGACCGCACCGGCATCCAGGGCGTCGAGGGTGACGCGGGCGCCTTCATGGGTCAGCGAGGAGAACATCAATACCGGCGTCGGGCAGCGCTGCATGATGTGACGCACCGCGGTGATGCCGTCCATCATGGGCATTTCATAGTCCATGGTGATGACATCGGGCTTGAGCGCCAGCGCCTGGTCGATCGCTTCCTTGCCGTTGGTCGCCGTACCCACCACCTGGATCGTCGGGTCGGACGCGAGAATTTCCGAGACACGGCGGCGGAAGAAACCGGAATCATCCACCACCAGGACCTTGACTGCCATAAACACTCCGTTAGGCGGCGCACCCGCCTGGGCGCGCCACCGAAATCAAATACGCCGGGCGGCGTAACGCTTGAGCATGCTCGGGACGTCGAGGATCAGCGCGATACGGCCGTCACCGGTGATGGTCGCGCCGGACATGCCCGGGGTTCCCTGCAGCATCTTGCCCAGCGGCTTGATCACCACTTCTTCCTGGCCGACCAACTGGTCGACCACGAAGCCAATGCGCTGGGTGCCAACCGACAGGATCACCACATGACCTTCGTGCTGCTCCTCGTGCTCGTGGTCCTGGACCAGCCAGCGCTTGAGGTAGAACAGCGGCAGCGCCTTGTCGCGTACGATCACCACTTCCTGGCCGTCGACCACGTTGGTGCGCGACAGGTCGAGGTGGAAGATCTCGTTGACGTTGACCAGCGGGAAGGCGAACGCCTGGTTGGCCAGCATCACCATCAGCGTCGGCATGATCGCCAGGGTCAGCGGCACCTTGATGACTATCTTCGAGCCCTGGCCCTTGGCCGAGAAGATGTTGATCGAGCCGTTGAGCTGGGAAATCTTGGTCTTCACCACGTCCATGCCGACGCCGCGGCCGGACACGTCGGAAATCTCGGTCTTGGTCGAGAACCCCGGGGCGAAGATCAGGTTGTAGCAGTCCGACTCGCTCAGGCGGTCGGCCGCGTCCTTGTCCATCAGGCCCTTTTCCACGGCCTTGGCGCGCAGGATGCTCGGGTCCATGCCCTTGCCGTCATCGGAAATCGACAGCAGGATGTGGTCACCTTCCTGTTCGGCGGACAGCACCACCCGACCCATGCGCGACTTGCCGGAAGCCTCGCGTTCGTCGGGCATCTCGACGCCATGGTCGACGGCGTTGCGCACCAAGTGCACCAACGGGTCGGCCAGGGCCTCGACCAGGTTCTTGTCCAGGTCGGTTTCTTCGCCGACCAGTTCCAGGTTGATCTCTTTTTTGAGTTGGCGGGCGAGGTCGCGAACCAGGCGTGGGAAACGCCCGAAAACCTTCTTGATCGGCTGCATGCGCGTCTTCATGACTGCGGTCTGCAGGTCGGCGGTGACCACATCGAGGTTGGACACGGCCTTGGACATGGCCTCGTCACCGCTGTTGAGCCCCAGGCGCACCAGGCGGTTACGCACCAGCACCAGCTCACCGACCATGTTCATGATCTCGTCCAGACGCGCGGTGTCGACCCGCACGGTAGTCTCCGCCTCGCTGGCGCCATGCTTGTCGGCGGCCGGCGCCGGCGCCCGGGCCGGGGCGGCAGGCTTGGCGGCGGCTGGCGCGGAAGCAGGCGTCGGCGCAGGTTTGGCAACCGGCTTGGCTTCGGCCTTGGCCGCGACAGGCGCGGCGACGGCGGCGGCTGGCGCCTCGGCCACAACCGCCTCGCCAGAGAACTTGCCCTTGCCGTGCAACTGGTCGAGCAACGCCTCGAATTCGTGTTCGGTGATGCTCTCGTCAGCCGCCGCTGGTGCCGCGGTGGCTGCAGGCGCAGCGACACCAGGCAATGCATCGACGGCGAAGGTGCCCTTGCCGTGCAACTGATCGAGCAGCGACTCGAACTCGTCGTCGGTGATCTCATCACTGGCAGGGGCAACGGCCGCTGGCTCACTGGCAGCGGCATCGGGCGAGAACTGGCCTTTGCCGTGCAGCTGGTCGAGCAACGACTCGAATTCGGCGTCGGTAATCTCGTCACCACCCGCGCTGACCTGCTCACCCTGCAATTGCTCGTGAACCTGGGCTTCAGCCTTGACTGCATCAAGCGAATCGAGCAGTTGCTCGAACTCGGTGTCGGTGATGTCGGGCTCGGCAGCCGGCGCTTCGGCGACAACAGCCACCTCGACCGGGGCCGGTTCTTCGGCGCCAGCGGGCTCGGCCAGGCGCGACAGCGCCGCCAGCAGCTCACGGGTAGCCGGCGTGACGTCGGTGCGCTCGCGCACCTGGCCGAACATGCTGTTGACCGTGTCGAGTGCTTCGAGCACCACGTCCATCAGTTCCGCGTCGACCCGGCGCTCACCTTTGCGCAGGATGTCGAACACGTTCTCGGCAATGTGGCAGCACTCCACCAACTCATTGAGCTGAAGGAAGCCGGCGCCCCCTTTTACAGTGTGGAAACCGCGGAAAATCGCGTTGAGCAGGTCCGCATCATCGGGCCGGCTTTCCAGCTCGACCAATTGCTCGGACAGTTGCTCGAGGATTTCGCCGGCTTCTACCAGGAAATCCTGAAGGATTTCTTCATCGGCGCCGAAGCTCATTAAACGTGCTCCTTAAAAACCCAGGCTGGACAACAGATCGTCGACATCGTCCTGGCTGGACACGACGTCTTCACGCTTATCGGCATGAATCTGCGGACCTTCACCCCGAGTCGGATGTTTTTCTTGATCTTTTTCAGCACGCAGCTGCTGGTGGTCATGTTCGATACCGGCAAAGCGGTCGACCTGGCTTGCCATCAGCACGAGCTTGAGCAGATTGCTTTCGACTTCGGTGACCAGGGTGGTCACCCGTTTGATCACCTGGCCGGTGAGATCCTGATAATCCTGGGCCAGGACAATATCGTTGATATGGCCGGCGACCTTCTGATTACCTTCGGCGCTGTGCGTCAGGAAACTGTCCACACGCTTGACCAGCTCACGGAACTCCGGCGCCGCCACTTCGCGACGCATGAAGCGCTGCCAGTCGGCGGACAGGCTCTGGGCCTCGGCGGCGAGGTCGTTGAGCACCGGGGTGCACGCCTCCGCCAGGTCCATGGTGCGGTTGGCCGCACCTTCGGTGAGACGGACCACGTAGGAGAGGCGCTCGGCGGCATCGGTAATCTGCGACACTTCCTCGGCCTGCGGCATGGCCGGGTCGATCTGGAAGTTGACGATTGCACTGTGCAGTTCGCGGGTGAGCTTGCCGACTTCCTGGTACAGCCCGCGGTCGCGGGTCTGGTTCAGTTGGTGGATCAGCTGCACCGCCTCACCGAAGCGGCCGCGCTCCAGGCTCTCGACCAGCTCCTGCGCATGCTTCTTCAGGGTTGATTCGAACTCACCCAAAGAGTTGTTGGTTGACTCCATTGCGCCCCCCAGACGTGACTCAGCCGTTGACGCGTTCGAAGATCTTTTCGATCTTTTCTTTCAGCGCCAGGGCGGTGAAAGGCTTGACCACATAGCCGTTCACGCCGGCCTGGGCAGCTTCGATGATCTGCTCGCGCTTGGCTTCCGCGGTGACCATCAGCACCGGCAGGTGCTTGAGGCGCTCGTCGGCGCGAACGGCGCGCAGCAGGTCGATACCGGTCATGCCCGGCATGTTCCAGTCGGTCACCAGAAAGTCAAAATGCTCGCTGGTGAGCATCGGCAGTGCCGTGTTGCCGTCATCAGCTTCCTTGACGTTGGTGAACCCCAGGTCACGCAACAGGTTCTTGATGATCCGCCGCATCGTCGAAAAGTCGTCAACGATGAGGATTTTCATGTCTTTGTTCAATTAGACCTCCAAGCAGTCTTAAACGCGCTCGGCGCCGAGCGCGCGCTCAATCAATTCGGCACTACAAAAAAAACGACTGCACTGAACCCGGGTTCAACGTGCCCGCCACTCCCCAAGGCGGCTGCGCAAACGCGCGGCGCACTGGCTGTGCAACTGGCTGACACGCGATTCGCTGACCCCCAGCACCTCACCGATTTCCTTGAGGTTCAGCTCTTCGTCGTAGTACAGCGCCAGGACCAGGCGTTCGCGCTCCGGCAGGTTGGCGATCGCATCGGCCAGCGCAGCCTGGAAGCGCTCGTCTTCCAGGTCACGCGCCGGCTCCAGCTGGCCGCTGGCTCCGTCCTCGTGCAGCCCTTCATGTTCGCCGTCCTGCAGCAGGTCGTCGAAACTGAACAGGCGGCTGCCCAAGGTGTCATTCAAAATCCCGTAGTAATCATCGAGACTCAATTGGAGTTCGGCAGCAACCTCGTGATCTTTAGCGTCGCGGCCAGTCTTTGCTTCGACACAGCGGATCGCGTCACTGACCATGCGCGTATTGCGGTGTACCGAACGTGGCGCCCAATCGCCCTTGCGCACCTCGTCGAGCATGGCGCCGCGAATACGGATACCGGCGTAGGTTTCGAAACTGGCACCCTTGCTGGCATCGTATTTGTTGGCCACTTCCAGCAAGCCGATCATCCCGGCCTGGATCAGATCCTCGACCTGGACGTTGGCCGGCAGGCGCGCCAGCAGGTGATAGGCGATACGCTTGACCAACGGCGCATAGCGTTCGATCAGCTCGTACTGCGCATCCTTGGCGGCCTTGCTGTACATCTTGAAACCGCTCGCGTTCATAGCACCGGCCCTGCACTGGTGGGCTGCACCAGGCGCTCGACAAAGAATTCCAGGTGCCCACGCGGGTTGGCAGGCAGCGGCCAGCTGTCGACCTTCTGCGCGATGGCCTTGAACGCCAGCGCGCACTTGGACCGAGGGAAGGCCTCATAGACCGCCCGCTGCTTCTGCACGGCCTTGCGCACGCATTCGTCGTAAGGCACGGCACCGACGTATTGTAGGGCGACGTCGAGGAAGCGGTCCGTGACCTTGGTCAACTTGGCGAAAAGGTTGCGGCCTTCCTGCGGGCTCTGGGCCATGTTGGCCAGCACACGAAATCGGTTCATCCCGTAATCGCGGTTGAGCAGCTTGATCAGCGCATAGGCGTCGGTGATCGAGGTCGGCTCGTCACACACCACCAGCAGCACTTCCTGGGCGGCGCGAACAAAACTGACCACCGAGTCACCGATACCCGCAGCCGTGTCGATCACCAGCACATCGAGGTTGTCGCCGATGTCGCTGAAGGCCTGGATCAGGCCGGCGTGTTGCGCGGGCGCCAGGTGCACCATGCTCTGCGTGCCGGAGGCCGCCGGGACGATGCGCACACCACCCGGCCCCTGCAACAGCACATCACGCAGCTCGCAACGGCCTTCGATCACGTCGGCGAGGGTGCGCTTGGGCGTGAGCCCCAGCAGAACGTCGACATTGGCCAGGCCCAGGTCGGCATCCAGCAACATCACCCGGCGGCCGAGTTCGGCCAGCGCCAGGGACAGGTTCACTGAAACGTTAGTCTTGCCGACGCCACCTTTG
The DNA here is from genome assembly GCF_050586565.1 of Pseudomonas sp. WC1. Lineage (NCBI taxonomy): Bacteria > Pseudomonadati > Pseudomonadota > Gammaproteobacteria > Pseudomonadales > Pseudomonadaceae > Pseudomonas > Pseudomonas sp. WC1. The sequence continues at coordinate 56,219 of NZ_JBOBDQ010000033.1, read as the reverse complement.
CCACCGGTCACGGCGATCACCTGTACGGGATGCATGCTACCCATGTCTGTTCTTTACCTTGTCTCGCTTGGACCCAGGCCACATGAGGGGCTGAACATTCAAGGCCACGGTCCGGCCGGGCAACCCCATGATGTAGGTACTTTGCACAGTATTCACCCTCAACCCGCGCGCTTGCCAGGGTTGTGGTACAGATCAGCGAACATGTCGGCCATGGCCTCGTCGCTGGGCTCTTCCTGCAATTGCACACTGACTGCGCGGCTTACCAACTGGTGCTTGCGCGGTAGCTGCAGGTCGTCGGGAATGCGCGGCCCATCGGTCAGATAGGCCACCGGCAATTCATGACTGATCGCCAGGCTCAGCACTTCGCCGAGGCAGGCCGTTTCGTCGAGTTTGGTCAGGATGCACCCGGCCAGGCCGCAGCGCTTGTAGCTATGGTAGGCGGCGGTGAGCACCTGCTTCTGGCTGGTGGTCGCCAGCACCAGGTAATTCTTTGCGGCGATGCCGCGCCCGGCCAGGGTCTCGAGCTGCATGCGCAGCGCCGGGTCGCTGGCCTGCAGGCCGGCGGTGTCGATCAGCACCACACGTTTGCGCAGCAGCGGCTCCAGGGCCTGGGCCAGCGACTCACCCGGGTCGACGTAGGTGACCGGCACATTGAGGATGCGGCCCAGCGTCTTGAGCTGTTCCTGGGCGCCAATGCGGAAGCTGTCCATGCTCACCAGCGCCAGGTTGTTCGCGCCGTACTTGAGCACATAGCGGGCGGCCAGCTTGGCCAGCGTGGTGGTCTTGCCCATGCCAGCCGGGCCGACCATGGCGATCACTCCGCCCTCCTCGATCGGTTCGATCTCGGGCACGTCGATCATCCGCGCCAGGTGCGCCAGGACCATGCGCCAGGCATGGCGTGGTTCTTCGATCCCGGCAGTGAGGTCGAGCAGTTCGCGGGCCAGGCCACCGGAAAGGCCGAGGCGCTGAAGCCGGCGCCAGAGGTTGGCCTGCTGCGGCTTGCTGCCTTGCAGCTGGCTCCAGGCGAGCGAACCGAGCTGGACTTCAAGCAGCTCGCGCAAGCCGGTCAGTTCGAAACGCATGGCATCGAACAGGCGTGGATCAACGGGTGCCGAGGCTGGCGCGGCAACCGGCGCGGGCTCGTCGACATGAGGCTCGATCAGCGGCTCCGAGGCGGTCAGCGGCTGCCCGGCGAACAATTGCCGGTTGCCGCCTTCGACGGCATCGCCACGCCCGGTCAGTTCGGCCTGGGCGGTAACGATGCGCGACTGGGTCTTGCGCAGCTCGTCTTCGAGCTCTGCGTTGGGCACGCGCGGGGCCAGAGCGGACAGCTTGTAGTCCAGCGCAGCCGTCAGCTCGACACCGCCGGCAATGCGCCGGTTGCCGATGATGGCGGCGTCGGAGCCGAGCTCATCCCGGACCAGCTTCATGGCCTGACGCATATCGGCGGCAAAAAAACGCTTAACTTGCATAACCCACTACCTCAGCCGTTCGGGCCCACGGTGGCAACGATGGTGACTTGCTTGTTGTCAGGTATTTCCTGATACGCCAAAACATGCAAATTCGGTACAGCCAGGCGGCCGAAGCGCGACAGCATGGCGCGGATCGGGCCGGCTACCAGAAGGATGGCCGGCTGGCCCTGCATTTCCTGGCGCTGGGCTGCCTCGATCAACGAACGCTGAAGCTTTTCGGCCATGCTCGGCTCAAGAAGAACACCATCTTCCTGACCCTGCCCGGCCCTTTGCAGACTATTGAGCAAGATCTGTTCCAACCTTGGCTCCAAGGTGATCACAGGCAGCTCGGACTCAACGCCGACAATGCTTTGCACGATGGCGCGGGACAACCCGACGCGCACCACCGCCACCAGCGCGGCGGTATCTTGACTCTTCGCCGCGTTGTTGGCGATGGCTTCGGCAATGCTGCGGATGTCACGCACCGGCACCTGTTCGGCGAGCAGTGCCTGCAGGACCTTGAGCAGGCCCGACAAGGAAATGACACCCGGCACCACCTCTTCGGCCAGTTTCGGCGAGACCTTGGCCAGCACCTGCAGCAGTTGCACCACCTCCTCGTGCCCGATCAGCTCGTGACAGTGCTTCTGCAGGATCTGGTTGAGGTGGGTGGCGACCACGGTGCTGGCGTCCACCACCGTATAGCCCAGCGATTGCGCCTGGGCACGCTGACCGACATCGATCCATACTGCCTCCAGGCCAAATGCCGGATCTCGTGAGGCGATGCCGTTGAGGGCACCGAACACCTGGCCCGGATTGATCGCAAGCTCCCGATCCGGGTAGATCTCGGCCTCGGCCAGAATCACACCCATCAGCGTCAGGCGGTAGGCGCTGGGCTGCAGGTCGAGGTTGTCGCGGATATGCACGGTGGGCATGAGGAAGCCCAGGTCCTGGGAGAGCTTCTTGCGCACGCCCTTGATGCGCGCAAGCAACTGCCCCCCTTGATTGCGGTCGACCAACGGAATCAGGCGGTAGCCAACCTCAAGGCCGATCATGTCGATTGGGGTGACATCGTCCCAGCCCAGTTCCTTGGTTTCCATGGCACGCTGCGGCGAAGGCAGCAGGTCCTGCTGGCGCTCGGCCTCCTGCTGGGCCGCGACCTTGGCCTTTTGCTGCTTTTTCCAGAGCAGATAGGCGCCACCGCAGGCCACCCCGCCCAGGCCCAGGAAGGCCATGTGCGGCATGCCCGGCACCAGTCCCATGACAATCATCAACCCGCCAGACACCGCCAGCGCCTTGGGCGAATCGAACATCTGACGGTTGATCAACTTGCCCATGTCCTCGGAGCCCGAGGCGCGGGTGACCATGATCGCGGCGGCGGTGGACAGCAGCAGCGAGGGCAGTTGCGCCACCAAACCGTCACCGATGGTCAGCAAGGCATAGACCTTGCCGGCGTCGCCGAAGCTCATGCCGTGCTGGAGCATGCCGATGAGCATGCCGCCGATGAGGTTGATGAAGAGGATCAGCAGGCCGGCGATGGCGTCACCGCGCACGAACTTGCTGGCACCGTCCATGGAACCATAGAACTCGGCTTCCTGGGCAACTTCGCTACGCCGCGCCTTGGCCTGGGCCTGGTCGATGAGGCCGGCGTTGAGGTCGGCGTCGATGGCCATCTGCTTGCCGGGCATAGCGTCGAGAGTGAACCGGGCGCTCACTTCGGAGATACGCCCAGCACCCTTGGTCACCACCACGAAGTTGATGATCATGAGGATGGCGAAGACCACGGCACCGACGACATAGTTGCCGCCGATCACCACTTCACCGAAGGCCTGGATCACCTTGCCCGCGGCGCCATGGCCTTCCTGGCCGTGCAGCATGACCACACGGGTGGACGCGACGTTCAGCGCCAGACGCAACAGGGTCGCCACCAGCAAGATCGTCGGGAAGGCTGCGAAGTCCAGGGGACGCAGCGCATAGACGCAGACGAGAAGCACCACGATCGACAGGGCGATGTTGAAGGTGAAGAACACATCGAGCAGGAACGGCGGTATCGGCAACATCATCATTGCCAACATCACCAGCAGCAGCAGCGGCACGCCGAGATTGCCCCGGCCGAGACCGGCCAGGTTGTTGCGGGCGTTGCTGATTAACTGAGTGCGATCCACCGCGAGTCCCCTTCAAGCAAAACTTTGACGCCTGCGTGGCGCCTGGCGCTGCCTCTGCAAGAAGCTTTCCAACTTTTGGTTTTGGGGGATTTGGCGGGCTGGGCTGGCTGGCTGGCTGGCTGGCTGGCTGGCTGGCTGGCTGGCTGGCTGGCTTTAGAGTGTTGGTGATGGTTTTTATGGGGGTATGCGCATTCAGAGGCGATGGCGACGCATACTCACCTTTTCGCCTTTACGGCGACCTTCTTTTGCACGCGGGCAAAAGAAGGCAAAAACCGCTCGCTCCATTCATACGGCCCCTACGCTGCGCTCCGGGGTTCCCTCGCTCCGTTCTTGCTCCCGTGGGTACCGCGCTGCAGGGCCCATCCTGGGCCCCAGCGCTCGACGGCCATCCATGGCCGTCGCCCCACTACGCAAGACCTCCGCTCGGCCTCCTGAAGTCGCAATGTGTGGCGCCTGAACTATCGCGCACTTAGAAGCAAGAGCAAGAGCAAGAGCAAGAGCAAGAGCAAGAGCAAGAGCAGGAAATGCGAAGTTGACTATTTGAAAGTTATTTATATATTAGCCGCCCCGCGAAACAATCGAGAGATTAATTACGTAGCAACTAGCGACAGCTGCGTCAGCCCAGGCGCCGCCCGTAACTTCGCGACTTCAGGAGGCCGAACGCAGGTCTTGCGGAGGGAGGTGACGGGCATGGATGCCCGTCAAGCGCTGCGCCCCAGGATGGGGCGTTCAGCGCGGTCCTCCCGGGAGCAAGGCCGGAGTGAGGGGACCCCGGAGCGAAGCGTAGGGGCCGGATGAATGGAGCGAGGATTTTTTGGTTCCTTTTTGATCCTTCAAAAAGGGACCCGCCGTAAGGGCGGAAAGGTGACTGTGCGTCGACGCCACAAATGAATGCGCACGCAAACCCCAATACCACCGAAAACTACAAACTACAAACTACAAACTACAAACTACAAACTACAAACTACAAACTACAAACTACAAACTACAAACTACAAACTACAAACTACAAACTCAGCTATCGCGCTGCAAATCCTCGGGAATCGGCAAATCCTTGTTCAAAGGCTCAGGCGGCTTGCCCTTGCCCGCCCGGTACTGTCGAACCTGGAACACAAACGCCAATACCTGCGCCACGGCCAGGTACAACCCCGCCGGGATCTCCTGCTCAAGCTCGGTGGAGTAGTAGATAGCCCGCGCCAGGGCCGCCGACTCCAGTATCTGCACATTGTGCTCGGCACCGATCTCACGGATCTTCAGCGCGACAAAATCGGTGCCCTTGGCCACCAGCAACGGCGCCATCCCCCCCTTCTCAGGGTCGTACTGCAACGCCACCGCATAGTGAGTCGGGTTGGTGATGATCACATCCGCCTCAGGCACTGCCGCCATCATCCGCCGCTGCGACGCCTCACGCTGCAACTGCCGGATACGCTGCTTGACCTCAGGCTTGCCCTCACTGTCCTTGTACTCGTCCTTCACTTCCTGCTTGGTCATCTTCATTTTCTTGTGCGTCTGCCAAAGCTGGAACGGCACATCCGCCGCCGCAATCAACAGCAGCCCCGCCGCCATCCACAGCGCACTCCACCCCACCACCTGCACCGAGTGGATGATCGCCTGCTCGAGCGGCTCATTGGCAATGGCCAGCAACGCCTGACGGTCCGCCGACAGCACGACCAAGGCAACGATCAAGATCATGAAGAACTTGGCCATGGCCTTGACCAGTTCGGTCAGCGCATTCAGCGAGAACATGCGCTTGATCCCCGACAGCGGGTTCATGCGGCTGAACTTCGGCTGCAGCAAGCTGCCCGAGAACAAGAACCCTCCCAGCGCAATGGGCGCTACGAATGAAATCACGAACAGCAGCAGCATTACCGGCTGCACAGCCCAGATTGCCATCTTGCCCGAGGCCAACAGGAATGCCGCCATGTTGCGCTCGTCGACCACCACCTCCCGGGTAAGGCTGAAGTTCATGCGCATCAAGGCCATCAACGTCTCGGCCAGGTAGCCACCGAACGCCATCAGCGCACCCGAGCCGGCCAAGGTTACCGCGACGGTGTTCAGCTCCTTGGAACGGGCAATCTCCCCCTTTTCGCGCGAGTCCTTCTTGCGCTTGTCGGTGGGTTCCTCTGTCTTGTCCTGACCGCTCTCGCTCTCTGCCATGCTCAGCGCGCCCGTGCCAGCTCACGCAGCCACTGCAGCGCTTCGCTGGCCAGTGCCTGGTAATGGGAAAGAATATCGGCCAGGCCGATCCAGAAAATGATCAGGCCCAACACCAGTGTCAGCGGGAAGCCGATGGAGAAAATATTCAACTGTGGCGCTGCGCGGGTCATTACACCGAAGGCAATGTTGACCACCAGCAGCGACGCAATGGCTGGCAAGACAAGCAGCAACCCAGCCCCCAGCACCCAGCTCAAACGCCCCGCCATCTCCCAGAAATGGTTGACCACCAGGGCACTGCCAACCGGTAGCGTGGTAAAGCTCTCGGTGAGGATCTCGAACGCCACCAAATGGCCATTCATCAGCAGGAACAAAACGCTCACCAGCATCGTCATGAACTGGCTGACCACCGCGACGTTGACGCCGTTGGTCGGGTCCATCATGGAGGCGAACGCCATACCCATCTGGATCGCAATGATCTGCCCCGCAATCACAAACGCCTGAAACAGCAGCTGCAGGGAGAACCCGAACAACGCCCCAACGATCACCTGTTCGCCGCACAACAGCACGCCGCGCAGGCTCAAGGGGTCTATCGGCGGCAACGGCGGAAGCGCCGGCACTATCACCACGGTAATGGCCAATGCCGCATACAGCCGCACCCGGGCCGGCAGCATCTTGGTGCCAAAGATCGGCATGGTCATCAGCAGCGCCGTCACCCGAAACAACGGCAGGATGAAGGTGGCCACCCAGGTACCGATCTGAGTATCGGTCAGCTCCAGCATGGCCGCGTCAACCGATCAACTGCGGGATGCTGGTGTACAGGCCAATGAAGTACTCCATGAACTTCTGCACAAGCCAAGGGCCGGCGATGATCAGCGTGACCAGCATCACCAACAGGCGCGGCAGGAAGCTCAGGGTCTGCTCGTTGATCTGCGTGGCCGCCTGAAACATTGCCACCACCAGGCCGACCAGCAGGCTCGGCACCACCAGGATAGCCACCATCATGGAGGTCATCCACAAGGCTTCACGGAACAGGTCGACTGCGACTTCAGGTGTCATGCAAGACTCTCCTTGGTGGCATCAGACACCGCCGAAACTGCCGGCCAGGGTACCCATGATCAGCGCCCATCCATCGACCAGCACGAACAGCATGATCTTGAACGGCAACGAAATGATCAGCGGCGACAGCATCATCATGCCCATGGCCATCAGCACACTGGCGACCACCATGTCGATGATCAGGAACGGGATGAAGATCATGAAGCCGATCTGGAACGCCGTCTTGAGCTCGGAGGTCACGAATGCCGGCACCAGGATCGTCAGCGGCACCTGATCCGGGCCTGCGATATCGGTGCGCTTGGATAGGCGCATGAACAGGTCCAGGTCGCTCTGCCGGGTTTGCGCCAGCATGAAGTCCTTCAACGGGCCCTGGGCCTTGTCGATGGCCTGCTGGGCCGTCATCTGCTCGGCCAGATAAGGTTGGATGGCATCCTTGTTCACTCGCTCGAACACGGGCGCCATGATGAACATGGTCAAGAACAGCGCCATGCCGGTGAGGATCTGGTTCGAGGGTGTCTGTTGCAGGCCCAGAGCCTGTCGCAGGATCGAGAAGACGATGATGATGCGGGTAAAGCTGGTCATCAGGATGACAAACGCCGGAATGAAGCTCAGCGCAGTCATGATCAGCAGAATCTGCAGGCTGACCGAATACTCCTGCTGCCCGTCCGCCCCATTGGACAGGGTGATGGCCGGGATGGACAACGGGTCGGCAGCCAGGGCCAGCGGTGCAGCCAGCAGCAGCGCCAGCGTCAACAGTAAGCGCAGTGCGCCGGTCATCACTTCTTGTCCTTCTGATCCTTGCCCATCAGCTCAAGCAGCCGCTGGGCGAATTCCGGCGTGGCCTGGCGCGCATCGGCGGGCACGTCGACAGGCTCGGCCAGCACATGCAACGCCTCGATGCTGCCAGGGGTATGGCCAATGAGAATCTGCTCCTTGCCCACCTGGATCAGCAGCAGCCGGTCGCGCGGGCCAATGGCACGGGTGCCGACGATCTCGATGACCGGAGCGCCCCGCTGCACCGAGCCCTGCATGCGCCGCAGCAACCAGGCCAGGAAAAAGATCAGGCCGACGACCACCAGCAGGCCGAATACGGTTTGCGCCAGCTGCGCGCCGAAGCCGCCAGGGGCAGGCGCCGCAGCCGGCACGGTTACCGGCTCGGCAGCGGCGATCACCACCTCACTGGCCAGCAACGTGCCAAGGGCCAGCATGGCCCGCACCATGCGCTTCACTCAGCGCAACTTCTTGATACGTTCGCTGGGGCTGATCACGTCGGTCAGGCGAATGCCGAACTTCTCGTTGACCACCACGACCTCGCCATGGGCGATCAGCGTGCCGTTGACCAGCACATCCAGCGGCTCGCCGGCGAGGCGATCAAGCTCGATCACTGAACCCTGGTTGAGTTGCAGCAGGTTGCGGATGTTGATTTCGGTGCTGCCCACCTCCATCGAGATGCTCACCGGAATATCCAGGATCACATCCAGGTTGGGACCTTCGAGGCTGACATTCTCGTTGGGCTTGGGGGAGCTTGCGAACTCTTCCATCGGCAGGCGGCCGGCGCCGGAGTCTGCAGCCAACAGCGCATCGATGTCGGACTGGCCGGCATCGCCGGTCTCTTCCAGGGCCGCAGCCCACTCATCGGCCAGGGCCTGTTCCTCTGGAGAGTTGATCTCGTTTTCGTTAGCCATGATTTCCTCGACAGGCATTCAATACGTTTAAGCGACCGGCACGCCGTCAGCGGCGCTCGATCGGGTCGATGATCTGCAGCGACAGGGTGCCCTTGTGCGATCCCAGCCGCGCCTTGAACGACGGCACGCCATTGGCGCGCAAGACCAGGTGCTCCGGCAGTTCCACCGGGATCACGTCGCCTGGCTGCATGTGCAGGATGTCGCGCAGTTTGAGCTGGCGGCGGGCAACAGTGGCCGACAGCGGCACATTGACGTCCAGAACATCCTCACGCAGCGCCTTGACCCAGCGCTCGTCCTGGTCGTCCAGGTCGGACTGGAACCCGGCATCGAGCATTTCACGCACCGGCTCGATCATCGAGTACGGCATGGTCACGTGCAGGTCGCCGCCACCGCCATCGAGTTCGATGTGGAAGGTCGAAACCACCACGGCCTCGCTGGGGCCAACGATGTTGGCCATGGCCGGGTTGACCTCGGAGTTGATGTACTCGAAGTTGACCGGCATGATCGCCTGCCAGGCTTCCTTGAGGTCGACGAAGCACTGGTCCAGGACCATGCGCACTACGCGCAGCTCGGTCGGGGTGAATTCACGCCCCTCGATCTTGGCATGACGGCCGTCGCCACCGAAGAAGTTGTCCACCAGCTTGAACACCAGCTTGGCGTCGAGGATGAACAGCGCGGTGCCGCGCAACGGCTTGATCTTGACCAGGTTCAGGCTGGTCGGCACGTACAGCGAGTGCACGTACTCGCCGAATTTCATCACCTGCACGCCGCCCACCGCCACGTCGGCGGAGCGGCGCAGCAGGTTGAACATGCTGATGCGGGTGTAACGGGCGAAACGCTCGTTGATCATTTCCAGGGTCGGCATGCGCCCCCGGACGATACGATCCTGACTGGTCAGGTCGTAGCTCTTGATGCTGCCGGGCTCGCCGGTGCTCTCGGTTTGTACCAGCCCATCGTCCACCCCATGCAGCAGGGCGTCGATCTCATCCTGGGACAGCAGGTCCTGCACGGCCATCTATGTGCTCCTACTGCAATACGAAATTGGTGAACAGCAGCTGGTCGACGACCGGCCTGCCGACTTCCTTCTGCGCCACTTCCTGGACCACCGCAGTAGCCTTCTGGCGCAGCATTTCCTGGCCGACCGGGCTCGCGGCGAGGGTGTCGAAACCCTGCCCGGAGAACATCATCACCAGGTTGTTGCGGATCACCGGCATGTGTACTTTCAGCGCCTCCAGGTCCGCTTGGCTGCGGCCCTGCATGGTGATACTCACCTGCATGTAGCGCTGGCGGCCATTCTGGTTGAAGTTGACGACAAAGGCCGGTGCCAGGGGCTCGTAGATCGCCGCTGGCTTGATGTTGCTCTGAGCTGCTTCAGGCGCCGGAGCCGACTCGCTCTTGTGCATGAAGAACCAGGTCGCACCCACCGACAGGCCGACTGCGAGAAGCAGCGCCAGCACCAACAGCAGGATCAGCTTGAGTTTGCCTTTAGTGGCGGGGTCTTTCACTGCGTCGCTCTTCGCCATGCCAATAATCCGTCGTCCATCGGGGTTTCAAAGAAGGATGACGTGGCTGAGCAAGTGTTATGCCAGATTTGCCTTTGCGAGCTTCTGGGGGTGCAACCACTTTACGAGATGCGGCATCTGTAAAATTTCGCCTGGCGTCGCTGCACACAGGCAACGCCAGGCAAGCCCGAACAATCAAGCGTAATAATCGACCACACTGTCGCCTACCACCACCTGCTGCTCGACAGGGCGCGCGACTTCAGCGGGATCGGCATCGTCCCCGTCCGCTGCGTTGCCACGCCGCGCCGCCACGCCGGACAGGCCCGACCCACCCTGCTGCGCCTCTTGCTGTTGCTGCTGGCCACGGGACTGATCAGCCACGCTGACGTCGGGCTGGGCCAAGCCCTGCTGGGCGAACAGCTCTCGCAGGCGATGCACCTGGCTGTCGAGGGCGTCGCGCACACCGGCATGGCCGCTGACGAAGTGGATCTGGGTCGACTGGTCTGTCGCCACGTTGACGCGAATATCCAGGCGTCCCAACTCCCGCGGCTCAAGCTGGATGTCCGCAGACTTGAGGTTCTGGCTGGAGAGGTACATGACCCGGTTGACCAACCCCTCGGTCCAGCCGCCCTGGTTCATCGCCAACGGTTGCTGCAGCGGGCCAGGCGTGACGGGCACGGTGTTGGCGGTCTTGGGCGTCACCGCCTGGGTAAGGCTGGCCAGGCGGTTGGCAAAATCGTCGACGCGGGTATCACTGCTGGCACCCTTGATATCCTTGAGGCCGTCATCGAGCAGGCCGGCAAAGGCCTTGTCACCACGCTCACCCTGCCCCGGCTCCGACTCCCCTTTCTCGGCCAAAGTCGCCAAGGTATTGACGGCTGCAGCAGCAGGACTGGCAGTTTGCTGACCGTTGTTATCGACAACGGCATGGGCCGACGTCTTGCCCTTGGACTGCGCATCCTGTTCAAGCGCCAGGCGCAAGGCCGGCATATCGGCAAGCGCATCGGCCTCGGGGTCGAACGCCGTGGTTTGCTCAGCCTCTTGCGCTACCTGCACCGGCGCTGGTGCAGGCTGCAGCGGCGCTTGAACCGCCGCCTGCAACACGGGCGCCACCGCTTCCGCCTGGGCCTGGAGCAGTTGCGCCCCGGCCTGGGCATCGGTCACCTGGCCAGCGACCAGGCTGGCATCGAGCGGGGGCACTGCACTGTCATCGGCGACCTCATCAGTGTCGTCGGCGGACTGCGAAGATGCAGTCGATGGCAAGCTCTTGCCGTCATCGGCAACGGCCGGCGTCTTACCCGCGGCCTGCTTGCCGCCCGCGGCTGGGTCAGGCTGCGCCTTGTTCTTCGCCGACGGCACTTGGCTGACGGGCTTTTCATCCCTTGCCGGGACACTCTTGACCGGGGTGCTGTCACGCTCTTGTCGGGCCATCACCTGATCAAAGCCGGCGCCTTGCTTCGCGGCCTGCAGCGGCTTTTCCGCCGCACTGGCAGCTTGGCGTTGCGCCTGATTGGCGAGGCCGGCTTGCAACAATTGATTGGGTGCGACAGGCATTGAACAATCTCCGCTCCAGAACCTGGAAAAATACGTCTGGGGCTGGAAAAGCAAAACTCGCGCCAGGTTCGGCTATTGCGCGGAAACTCGTTGCCGTTCACTGCGATAGTAACGCTGGACGACCAGGTATTCCTGATCGATGCGATTGATCAGGTCCTCGATACCATACAAAGGCTGCTGGCGCACACGTTCTTCAAGCTGCTGGCACAAGGCGGCCAGGCCAACGGCACCCATATTGCTGCTACTGCCCTTGAAGCTGTGCGCTGCCATGCCCAGCTCATCGGCATCCCTGGCCTTGTGCAACTGGTTCAGGCGTCGCTCGGAGTCTTCCAGAAAGGTCTCCAGCAACTGCAGGTAGCCATCTTCCATGACCTCCTGCAAGTCACTCAACACCTGTTGATTGATGTGAACGTCCACTTGCTCACTCCCTGATCAAGCCTCGCTTAGCCAGACCCCGCGGGCATCCCGCAGGCTCACCATTCAAAATCCACCTGGGCAAGGCGACCACCCTCCAGCCAGCGGGCCTGACCTGCCAGGCGCTGTACCAGACCCATGCCTCGTCCACTGAAAGCCTGCTGCTCAGGCGTCCTGGCAAGCTCACGCGCCACGTCGAAGCCTGCGCCACTGTCTCGCACCTCGATCATCAGACGCCCGCCAGCTCCCTTCGGTTCAACCTGCAGCCCGATGCTCACGACCCCGTCCACCTCGTGCATCAAGCGCTCGGCACGCTGCCGATAATACTGCGCAAAGCCCTGGGCGTCCCGCTTGAGCCGGGAGTCCATCGCCAGCACACCGTGCTCCAGCGCATTGGAATACAACTCGCTCAGTACGCTGTGCAGGCGCCCGCTGCTAGGCCTGAGTCCGTGAATTTCCTGCAACAGTTGCACCAGGTAAGGCACGGGGTTGAAGCGGCGCAGGCTCTGCCCCCGCAATTCGAACCGCAGCGACCAGTCCAGAGGGCTCGAACTACCACTGTCGGAGTACACCACTGGTTGTGCCACCAACTCATTGGGGGCAGACATGCGGATATCGCACAAACTGATGTCATCACGCGACTGCCCGCCGAAACCTGCCAGCGCCTGCATCACCTCATCGAACAACAGACCGGGGTCACGGTTGCCGGCGAGCACATCGCGCAAGCGATCGACCCCGAACAAGCGTTCCTGGGCATCTCCGGTATCCACCACACCATCGGACAGCAGGAACAGCCGCTCGCCGACCGCCAGTGGCAACACCTGCGTGGCGTCGTCGAACTGCTCCGGTGCCAGCACCCCCAATGGCAGATGATGGGAACACAGCATGCCCAGCACCTCACCTTCGGCAGAAAGATGATAGCCATCCGGCATCCCGCCATTCCAGACCTCAACCGTACCGCGCTGAAAACTCAGGCTGAGCAACAGCGCGCAGCAGAACATGTCCACCGGCAGAATACGCTTGAGCTTGGCGTTCATTTCCCGCAGCGTCTCGGCCAGGCCATAGCCCTTGGCGGTCATGCCATAGAACACCTCCGCCAGCGGCATGGCCCCCACTGCAGCCGGCAAACCGTGGCCGGTAAAATCCCCCAGCAGTACATGCATGTCGCCAGACGGCGTGAATGCTGCCAACAGCAGGTCGCCATTGAACAGTGCATAGGGCGATTGCAGGTAACGGATATTTGCCGCCTTCAGGCAGCCGGAATGGGCGATCTTGTCGAACACCGCCTTGGCCACGCGCTGCTCGTTGAGCAAGTGGTGATGGTGACGGGTGATCTGGTCACGCTGTTCAAGCACCGTGGCGTGCAATCGGCGCAAACGGTCCATGGCGCGGATTTTCGCTGCAAGAATGACGGCGCTGTAAGGTTTGGCCATGAAGTCGTCGCCCCCGGCCTCCAGGCAGCGTACCAGGCCCTCCTCTTCGTTGAGTGAGGTCAGGAAGATGATCGGCACAAGGGCTTCGCCGGCCAACGCCTTGATTCGCCGCGCAGCTTCAAAACCGTCCATCACCGGCATCAAGGCGTCGAGCAGAACCAGTTGCGGCCGTCGCTCGGTGAACATCGCCACGGCCTGTTCACCGTTCTCGGCGGTGAACACCTCATGCCCTTGGCGGCGGACAATCTGCGCCAGCAAGAGGCGATCTGCGGCGCCGTCTTCGGCCACCAGCACGGTCAACGCCTGCTCGGCGGGCATGACGGCACTCAACTGATGTCGAACAGTTTTTCGAAATTGGAGATGGCGAGGATCTTGCGCACGTCCGGGCTGGCATGGACCACGCGGATATCCGACTCCTCACCGCCGACATGGTCGCGCAGCAACAACAGCATGCCCAGCGCCGAGCTGTCGAGATAAGTGGCCTCCTTCAGGTCGACCACCACGGAATCCGGGCGCGGGCGCTGGCGCTCGTAGGCATCCCGGAATTCCTGATGCTTGCCGAAATCGAAACGACCCTTGACCTTGATCGTCAGCTTTTTCCCGTCCTGTGAAAAATCAGTTTCGACTGCCATACGAGCGATTCCTTCGGTGATGGCGAATGCAACTCCTGAAGGTTTAGCAGGCGTCATGGGCTGGTGCAAGGCGCTGACGCCGGGCGGGCAAGCCCTTTCCTACAGATGCCCCTGCCGCGGCAAGCGCTGGGACAACTCGTCGAGCAGGCGCTGCTCGCGCTTGTCTTCAGCCCTGCGTGCCTCGTCGAGGTAGCGCTGCACCAGCTTGCGCAACCCCTCCACCCGTGCGTAGGTCTGCTGCCAGGCGTTGCGTGCGTTGTTGAGGTTGTTCTGGTGCCAGGCCATGCTCTGGCGCTGCTGGGTCATGGCCGTTTCCAACTGACCGAGGAAACGCTGGTAATTGACCAACCAGTTGCCGTCGACTCCCTTGGAGCCACGACTGATCCACTGCTGCTGGTAGGCCTCGCGGAAACTTTCAAGCTCGGCCTGCTTGGCCTGCGCATCGGTCAACATTCGCTGAAAGTGCCCAACCCGCTGAGCGGCCTTGCGCTCGGCCTCCTCGGCCATGGTCACCACGGGAGCCAGGCGTGCGGCACGGCTGGGCTGGGCCATGGCCTATCAGTTCCCCGGCGGCGCAAAGATTGCGCCCAACTGCTCGCGGCCCTGGGCCATGCCAACGTTTTCATCCAGGCCCTGGCGCAGGAAGTCCACCAGTTTGGGCTGCAAGGCAATGGCCAGGTCGGTTTCCGGATCACCGCCAGCCACATACGCACCGACGCTGATCAGGTCGCGGCTTTGCGAAAGGCGCGACCACAACTGCTTGAATTTCTGCGCCTGGCGCAAGTGATCAGGGTCTACCACCTGAGGCATCACCCGGCTGATCGAGGCCTCGATATCGATGGCCGGGTAGTGCCCCTCTTCGGCCAGGCGCCGGGACAACACAAAGTGTCCGTCGAGCACGCCCCGCGCCGAGTCTGCGATCGGGTCCTGCTGATCGTCGCCCTCGGAGAGCACGGTATAGAACGCGGTGATCGAGCCACCGCCCGGCTCGCCATTACCGGCACGCTCCACCAGCTTGGGCAACTTGGCGAATACCGACGGCGGATACCCACGCGTGGCCGGCGGCTCGCCGATTGCCAGGGCGATCTCACGCTGGGCCTGGGCGAAACGGGTCAACGAGTCCATCAACAGCAGGACGTTCTTGCCCTTGTCACGGAAATATTCGGCGATTCGCGTGCAATACATGGCTGCCCGCAGGCGCATCAGCGGGGCATCATCCGCAGGCGAGGCCACCACCACCGAACGCTTGAGCCCCTCTTCACCAAGAATGTGCTCGATGAACTCCTTCACCTCGCGGCCCCGTTCGCCGATCAGCCCCACCACGATGATTTCGGCCTCGGTAAAGCGCGTCATCATGCCCAGCAGCACCGACTTGCCCACACCAGTACCGGCGAACAGCCCCAGACGCTGGCCGCGACCCACGGTAAGCAGGCCATTGATGCTGCGAATGCCCACGTCCAATGGCTGGCTGATCGGGTCACGGTTCAGAGGGTTGATGACCGGGCCATCCATCGGCACCCAATCCTCGGCCTTCATGCCGCCCTTGCCATCCAGCGCACGGCCGGCGCCATCGAGCACCCGCCCGAGCATGCTCATGCCCATCGGCAAGCGGCCGCTGTCATCCAGCGGCACCACGCGGGCACCGGGCGCCAGCCCGACAATGCTGCCGACCGGCATCAGGAACACCTTGCCACCGGCAAAGCCCATGACTTCGGCCTCGACCTGCACAGGGTGATAGCTGTCGTCGTTGATCACCAGGCAGCGGCTACCCACTGCTGCCCGCAGGCCTTCGGCCTCAAGCGTGAGGCCGACCATACGCAGCAGGCGGCCCTCGACGATTGGCTGCTCAGGCAGCCTCACCGCATCGGCGTAGCCTTCAAGGCGCTTGCCGAAACTGGTGCGTTCAAGGCGCATCGGCTTCACCTGCAGGCTCATCGAGTTCGACCTGAATATCTGGCGCCGCGGGGTGCAATGCCTGGTCATGGGATTGGTCGAACAGCTGCGCCACGGCCTTCTCGATACGGGTTTCCATGGTCGCGTCGATGCGGCTGTGGGCGGTTTCGATCCGGCAACCGCCAGGCAGCAGGGCTTCGTCCTCAAGCAGCTTCCAATCTTCCTCATGGCGCTCGCGCAGGGTCTTGGCCAGCTCGAAGTCCTGGGGGTTGAGATGGATACGGATGTTATCAGCGCCCATTGGCAGCAGCTTCAGTGCCTCGCGAAGCACATGGGTGATCTGGCTGGAATCTGCGCGCAGCTCGCGGCCGATGACCTGGCGGGCCATGTTCGCTACCAGCAGCACCAGCGCCTTTTCGATCTGCGTATCCTGCTCGGCGATCGGCTCCAGCAGGTGATTCATGACCTGCTCCAGGTTCGCAAGTTTGGCGGCCAGCGCCACTTCGGCCTCCTGACGAACCTTGAGCTGGGTACTGTGGAAGCCTTCCCGCTCGCCCGTGGCGAAACCTTCGTTGTAGGCCTCCTGGCGAATGGCCTCAAGCTCTTCGAGGGTAAGGGGCTGGACTTCCTCCAGCGGCACCTCTTCGACTTCTTCCTCGACGACGGTCGGCTCAGGCTCAGGCTGTGGTTCAGGCTCCGGATCGAAGCTAGGCAACGACCATACATCCACGCCCTCAAGGTCGCGGGCACGGATCAGATCGCTGGGGTGTTCGGTGGTGGACATGCTCAAAAACCTCTTTAGCTGCAAGCATCACGCTTCAAGCAGCAAGAAACGGCAGCCCTTGCTTGACCCGCTGTTTCTTGTCGCTTGCAGCTTGAAACCTGCCGCTTAAATCATTTCCTCGGCGCCCTTGCCGCCAAGCACGATCTCGCCGGCCTCGGCCATGCGGCGGGCGATGGTGAGGATTTCCTTCTGCGCCGTTTCCACGTCGCTGACCCGTACCGGCCCCTTGGCCTCCAGGTCGTCGCGCAGCAGCTCGGACGCACGCTTGGACATGTTCTTGAAGATCTTGTCCTTGACCCGCTCGTCGGCGCCCTTGAGCGACACCACCAGCACGTCCGACGACACTTCGCGCAACAGCGCCTGGATGCCGCGATCGTCGACGTCGGCCAGGTTGTTGAAGACGAACATCAAGTCTTCGATCTGCTCCGACAGGTCACTGTCGATCTCGCGGATCGAGTCCATCAGCGCACCTTCCACAGAGCTGTCGAGGAAGTTCATGATATCGGCGGCGCGCTTGATGCCACCCAGGGTGGTACGCGCGGCATTGGAGTTGCCGGAGAACTGCTTCTCGAGGATCTGGTTGAGCTCCTTGAGTGCCGCCGGCTGCACGGTGTTGAGCGACGATACACGCAGGACGATGTCCAGGCGCACCTTGTGGTCGAAGTTGCTCAGCACCTCGCCGGCCTGGTCGGGGTCGAGGTAGGCGACCACAATGGCCTGGATCTGCGGGTGCTCGTAGCGGATGACATCGGCCACGGCACGCGGCTCCATCCACTTGAGGCTGTCCAGGCCGCTGGTGTTGCCACCGAGCAGGATGCGGTCGATCAGGCCGTTGGCCTTGTCCTCGCCGAGGGCCTGGTTGAGCATCTTGCGGATATAGCCGTCGGAGCCGACACCCAGGCTGGTCTGGTCGCCGACGATTTCGACGAACTCGCTCATCACCTGCTCGACCTGCTCGCGATGGACGTTGCCCATCTGCGCCATGGCCACACCGACCCGCTGAACTTCCTTGGGCCCCATGTGGCGCAGGACCTGCGCGGCATCGGTCTCGCCAAGCGAGAGCAGGAGGATGGCCGCCTTGTCGACGCGGCTCAGCTTGGCGGTAATGGCTCGATTGTCACTCATCGGCGTTGATCCACTCTTTCACGACCTGGGCCACGCGGCCCGGGTCTTCGGCCACCAGGCCCTTGATTGCGTTGAGCTGTGCCTCGTAACCCTCGCTCGGGCTCGGCAACAGAATGCTTGTCGGGCCACCCAGGCTGACGCGGTCGTTGGCCAGTTCGCCATCCAGACCGATCATGCCGCCCAGCTCCATGTCGCTGTCCGTGGCCGCCTGCTTGCCGCCACCTGTGATGTTGTTGAGCACCGGACGCAGCACGCCGAACACCAGCACCAGGATGAACAACACACCCAGCACCTGCTTGACGATGTCCCAGAACCAGGGCTGCGAGTAGAACGGAATATCGACCAGCTCGTCGCCACGGTCGGCGGCGAACGGCACGTTGATCACGGTGACACTGTCACCACGGCTGGCATCGAAGCCCACCGCGTCCTGTACCAGGCGGGTGAAGCGCGCCAGGTCCTCGGCGCCCCACGGGGTACGGGTGGCTTCGCCGGTGGCGGCGTCCAGCTTGACCTGGTCGTCCACCACCACGGCTACCGACAGGCGGGTCAGGCGACCTTGCTGCTGGCGGGTGTGACTGATGGAACGGTCCAGTTCGAAGTTCTTGGTGCTTTGCTGGCGCTTGTCGCTCGGGTACGGCGCCAGCATCGGCTGGCCAGTCGCCGGGTCCATGATCTGTTGGCCATTGGCATCCACCAGCGGCTGGCCCGGCTGGATCGCGCCGGCAGGTGTCGCGCCAGCGGTAGCGTTTTCGGGGGCAGAGGCGCCGGCCGGCGGCTGGTTGCTCAACGCCCCCGGCACACCCTGCGGCCCTTGGCTGCTGGCACGCTGCTCATTGACCGATTGCTCGCTGCGCAGCGCCGGTTGGTCGGGGTTGAACTGTTCGGAGGTGGACTCGACAGCACTGAAGTCGACGTCAGTAGACACCTCTGCCTTGTAGCGGTCGTTACCCAGCACTGGCTGCAGAATATTGTGCACACGCTGAGTGAGCATGCTTTCCATGCGACGGCTGTAGTCGAATTGCTTGCCGGCCATGGTCAGGGCCGTGTCTTGCAACTGGTCGGAGAGCAGGTTGCCCTTCTGGTCGACTACGGTCACCTGGGACTTGTCCAGCTCCGGCACACTGGTCGCCACCAGATTGACAATCGCCATCACCTGGCCAGCTTCCAGAGCGCGCCCCGGATACAGCTCGACCAGTACCGAGGCGCTGGGCTTGCGCTCGTCGCGCACGAACACCGAACTTTTCGGGATCGCCAGGTGCACACGGGCAGCCTTGACGTTGTTCAAGCTCGATACCGTACGCGCCAGCTCGCCTTCAAGGCTGCGACGGTAACGGGTAGCTTCCATGAACTGGCTGGTACCCAGCCCTTGCTCTTTATCGAGCAATTCGAAGCCGACATTGCCATCGCTCGGCGCCACGCCGGCCGCAGCGAGTTTCAGACGCGCACGGGAGAGATCGTCGGCCTTGACCAGCAGCGCGCCGGAGTTGGGCTCCACGCGATACGGGATGTCGGAGGTGGCCAGGGTATCGATCACCTGCTTGGTGTCCATGCCCGCCAGGCTGCCATAGAGCGGGCGGTAGTCCGGTTGCTGCGACCAGAGCACCACGGCGAAGCCGATGGCCACGCTTGCCGCCAGCCCGACCAGCAGGCCGACCTGACGCAGCATGGGCATCTGCGAAATGTTTTCCAGGAACGACATGCCGAACAGCGGCGGCTTGGCTACTGGGGGGCCACTCTTGGCGGGGGCGTTATCGACGACTGCTTCGGCCATGACTCACTCTCGCCCTTATACCGGCATCTGCATGATGTCCTGGTACGCTTGCACCAGCTTGTTACGAACCTGGGTAAGTGCCTGGAACGACACGGAAGCCTTTTGCGAGGCGATCATCACGTCAGTCAGGTCAACACCGCTCTTGCCAATTTCGAAGGCGCTGGACAATTGGCTGGATGCCTGCTGAACCTCATTCACCTTGCCAATGGCCTGGCCGAGCATATCGGCAAAGCTGCTCTGCCCGGGCGCGAGCTCAGGCGCGGCGCCAACCTTGGGCAGGGACATGGCATCGGCCTGCATGGCGCGCATGTCCAACATCAGACGATTGAATTCAACACCTTGGGTCATGGACTTCTCTCTCCGGCGGCCGCACTTTTTTTGACACTCATGCAGCGAATAGTGATGGAGCTAGCAAGAGAAGTGCCAGCCATTCAGAAAACATTCAAAAGGACGTATCAGCCGAACAGACTGGCCTCGACATCGAACCCAGCGTCACGCATCTGCGCAAGCTTGTAACGCAAGGTTCTAGGGCTGATCCCCAGACGATCGGCCGCCTCCTTGCGACGACCGCGCTCGGCACGCAAGGTGTCGATGATCATCTGGTATTCGTGGCGACGCATGTCATCACCCAGGCCACCGGGCTCAACCGCAGAATCCGCAAATACTGGCTCAATAGTGGCCACTTTGGATGCCGACAATGGAATGGCGCCAGCCAGACAAAAATCCGCCGCCTCGATCACTCCGCCCTGCTGCAGGATCAACGCCCGCTGGAGCGCATTATCCAGCTCGCGAACGTTGCCAGGCCAGGCATAAGCCTGCAGGCAGGCCCGCGCCTCAGCGGATAGCTTGACCTGAGCGTGGCGCATCTTGCTGACATGACGTGCCAACAAACGCTCAGCGAGCGGCACGATGTCGGCCGGCCGATCACGCAATGCACGCCAAGCCATGGGGAATACCGATAGGCGGTAGTACAGGTCCTCCCGGAAGCGCCCGGCAGCAACCTCCTCCGCCAGATCGCGGTTGGTGGTAGCGAGCACGCGAATATCCAGCACCACCGGCTTGCGCCCGCCCACCCGCTCCACTTCACGCTCCTGCAGCACACGCAGCAACTTGGCCTGCAGCCCCAACGGCATTTCAGAGATCTCATCGAGCAGCAAGGTACCGCCGTCCGCCTGCTCGAACTTGCCAGCCTGCGCGGCGATAGCCCCGGTAAAGGCACCCTTCTCATGGCCGAAAAGCGTGGCTTCGAGCATGTTGTCAGGGATCGCGGCGCAGTTGATCGCCACGAACGCCTGCCCGGCCCGGCGCGACTGTTGGTGAATGAAACGCGCCAGCACTTCCTTGCCTGTGCCGGACTCACCGGAAATCAACACCGTCGAGTCGCTTTGCGCAACCCTTACAGCCAGCTCCAGCAATTGCCGACTGGCAGGCTCACAGGCAACAGGTCCCGCCTCGTCACCCACGGCACCGCCACCCACGGCATGGCGTGCCACCAGGTCGAGCAAGGCCTTGGGTTCGAATGGTTTTACCAGATAGTCGACCGCTCCCTGGCGCATGGCCTCCACCGCACGCTCCACAGCCGCGTGAGCCGTCATCAGCAGCACCGGCAAATGCGGGTGGTGACGGCGTAACTGTGCCAGCAGCTCGTGGCCATCCATGCCCGGCATGTTCACATCACTGACTACCAGCGCAAAGGATTCCTCTAAGACCGCCCGCAACGCTTCCTCAGCACTACCAACTGCACGGTGAGCGAGGCCGCCGATCTCCAGGGTGTCGGCCAGCGCCTGGCGCAGGACTCGGTCATCCTCGACCAGCAGCACCTTCATCGTCATTGCCCCGCCTCCTCCTGAATACCGATCAATGGCAGCTCCACGGTGGCGCATGTACCGCGCCCCACCCGGGAACGCAGGCGCAGCGTACCGCGGTGCGCTCGCACCACTGCCTGGACCACGGCCACCCCCAGCCCGGTACCCGTGGACTTGGTGGTCAAAAACGGCTCCCCCAAGCGAGTCAACAACTGGCTATCGATACCACTGCCTGCATCGCTGACACACAGGTGCACAGCGTTTTCGCGGCGCAGCAGATGAATCTTCAAACGCGCCGACTCGCCACCGGCCTGCACGGCATTTTCGATCAGGTTGAGCAATGCACCCACCAGCGTATCGCGGTTGCACAGCAGTTCTCCCAGATGGGTATCGCATTGCCAGCGCACCGCATGCCCCTGCACATGGGAGTGAGCGGCTTGCTGCAAGGCCTGGAACAACCCCTTGGGGCTGACTCGATCATTGAGTGGCAGCTCGCCACGGGCGAACACCAGCATGTCGCGAACCTGATGCTCCAGTTCGTGCAGGCGCTCCTTGAGATTGCCGGCAAAACGCAGGCGCGTGTCGCAGGCCAACGCCTGCTCCGGGTCCGCCAGGTGGCTGGCATAGAGCATCGCGGCCGACAAGGGCGTGCGAATCTGATGCGCAAGGGAGGCAACCATGCGCCCCAACGAAGACAGACGCTCGTGTCGCGCCAACTGGCTTTGAAGGCGACGCGTTTCGGTCAGGTCATTGAGCAGCACCAACTGCCCAGGTTCGGCATCCAGAGAGCGGGTGGCAATGGACAAACGACGCCCGTCACGCAAGGAAACCTCATGACCGTCGTCCTCGCGCGGCGCGAAACTGCGCGCAATCACCTGGCGCCACAGCAGCCCGGTCAAAGGTTCACCCAGCAGCTCGCAAGCCGCCGGATTCGCCTCGCGCACACAGCCCTCACCATCGATGACGATCACCCCGCCAGGCAGCAGATCGAGCAAATTCTGCAGACGGTTGGCCAGGCGCTCTTTCTCGTCCAGCTCGGCCATGCGCTGCGCACTGACCACTGCCAACTCGCCCTTGAGCTCGCTGACCCGCGACTCAAGCATGCTGTACGAGTGGCTCAACTGGCTGGAGACCTGATCGAACAGGGCGAACGCCTGCTCAAGACCCTGCCGGCTCTCCTGCTCAAGCGGGGTGTGCCCTCGCGAATCGGGGGCTGGGGAACGGTGGGCGGCCTGGGGCATCGTGCTCTCTCGCATGGCTGACCGTCATAAAAACGGTATGTTGCCTGCGGTGTAGCAATAGCCGTGCCGAAGATGGGGACAATGACACCAGGCAGCATTGCACGCTGATCGACGTCAACGCCCGGGGCCGCATCGCGACCCCGGGCGAGCAAACGTCACTCGTCGGCCTGGTCTTCGCCACCTTGCCGGCTCATGCCGTACTTGCGCATCTTCTCGACCAGCGTGGTCCGACGGATACGCAGACGCTCGGCAGCACGCGCAACGATGCCATTGGCATCATCCAGTGCCTGCTGGATCAGGCCCTGCTCCAGGCTGCCGAGGTAGTCCTTAAGGTCCAAGCCTTCCGGCGGCAGCATGGCGTGGTTGGCGAAATTCGGCGCATGGCCGTTGATCGCCACGCGCTCTTCCAGGTCGGAGCGCAGGCTGTCCACCAACTGCTCGTCTTCATCATCGACGTAGCGGAACTTCTTCGGCAGCTCCGCCACGCCGATCACCCCATACGGATGCATGATTGCCATGCGCTCCACCAGGTTGGCCAGCTCGCGGACGTTGCCCGGCCAACCATGGCGGCACAACGACATGATCGAAGCGGAGTTGAAGCGGATCGACCCACGCTTCTCGTGCTCCATGCGCGAGATCAGCTCGTTCATCAGCAGCGGGATATCTTCCACCCGCTCACGCAACGGCGCCATCTCGATAGGGAACACGTTCAGCCGGTAATACAAATCTTCGCGGAAGGTCCCATCCTCGATCATGGTCTCGAGGTTCTTGTGCGTCGCAGCGATGATACGCACGTCGATGCTCTGGGTCTTGTTGCTGCCGACCCGCTCGAAGGTGCGCTCCTGCAGTACGCGCAGCAGCTTGACCTGCATCGGCAGCGGCATGTCGCCGATCTCGTCGAGGAACAACGTGCCACCATTGGCCAGCTCGAAGCGCCCGGCACGGCTGGTGATGGCCCCGGTGAAGGCGCCCTTCTCGTGACCGAACAATTCGCTTTCGAGCAGCTCCGCCGGGATCGCCCCGCAGTTGACCGGCACGAACGGTGCCTCGCGGCGCTTGGAGTGGTAGTGCAGGTTGCGCGCCACCACTTCCTTGCCGGTGCCGGACTCGCCGAGGATCAGCACGCTGGCATCGGTGTCGGCGACCTGCTGCATCATCTGCCGCACATGCTGGATGGCACGACTGGTACCCACCAGGCTGCGGAACAGGTTGGGCTCGCGCTGACGACCGCGCTCGCGGGCCTGGTCGTACATCTCGCGATAGACCTGGGCACGGTGCAGGGAATCGAGCAACTGGCTGTAGCTCGGCGGCATCTCGAGGTTGGACAGCACGCGACGGCGCAGGTCCTCGGGGAAGTCCGCAGAAGAAATTTCCCCCAGAAGCAGAACCGGAAGGAACTCATCCCACCCGGCCACTGTCTTAAGGAGCCCCAGTACGCTGGCCGGGGCATTTACGGTACCGATGAGGACACACAGCACTTCACGGCTGGAAGACAAACCCTCGACCACCTGCTGCCAGTCATCGCTGGAGCAGGACAGGTTTTCTTCGCCGAGAAAATTCAGGACCACCGCCAGATCGCGGCGGCGTTCGCTGTCGTCATCGATCAGGAGAATCTTGGTTTCACGCCACATGCAATAGCAACTTCCCTAGTCATATCGGCGCCCGAAGGCGTGCACGACATCATTCCGACTGAATGGTCAGTGTTCGGACGTCTGAATTTCGAAAACAGCCACTAGTAAAGTCAAAAAACGGCACACAGTCAAATTTATGGCGCGCTGATTTTTGTGTCACCTGTGGTCAGGTGAACAAATGGTATACCTTTGTCGCGTTTTCTGCCTGACGGATCTTCGCCATCTCGTCGACTACCGATTGACGCTCGCCACTTGCAACTTCAATTAGCTGCCGATAGACACCCTGCAGCTGCTCCAGGCTTGCGCGAACCTCATCCTCGTTAGACAAGGCCTCGGCCAGCACGTCTTCAACACACAGACGGCATTCAAGATCTAGTTCGCCCACCGCATCCCAGTCCCGGCTGGCCAAGGCGGCCAGCAGCAACTCGCGGGTCTGGTCGATACGATCGATTACCTCACTCATGACAACCTCCTGGTTCAGGGCGTCGGCAGCTGCTCGCCGATCGCATCCCAGCCTTCCTTGACCGTGATCAGCAGCCGCGCGACTTCATCGATGATCTCGGGGTCGTTCTTGACGTTCGCCTCGACCAGGCGACGGCTCATGTAGGTGTACAGGTTGTCCAGGTCGGCCAGGCTGTCGGCATGGTTTTCCAGGTCGAGACCCTCGCGCAGGCCACCGATGATATCGATGGCCTTGCCGATCAGGATGCCCTTTTGGGCGATATCCTTGCGGGCAATGGCGCCCTTGGCCTGCGCCAGGCGATCTAGACCGCCCTGCATGAGCATTTGCACCAGACGGTGCGGACTGGCCTCGGAAGTCTGTGCCGCGCCATTGACTTTCTGGTATTGCCGAAGGGCCAACATCGGGTTCATGGATCTACCTCGTTGCAGCGAAAAGGTGCATATACCTCTTGTATCGCCGCCACGTCAAAAAACTTTAGCCAGGAAAGACAAAGCCCGGCACGCCTGTGTGGCGCCGCCGGGCTTTTGTCATGCTCGATCCATCAGGACTTCTTGGCCTGGGCGTTCATAGCCTCGAAGATCGAGGTGATCTGCTCGCCCTGCTTCTTCATCTTGGCCAGGGCGGTGTCGAGCGCGGAGAATTTCTTGGTCAGCGACGCGGTCAGCAACTCGGTACGACGATCCAGCGCCGCCTGCTGGTTTTCCAGATTCTTGGCCGCCTTGTCGAGGTTCGTCTTGCGGGAATCGAGCATGCCACCGGTCGAGTTGTATGGTTCGATGGCCTTGTTCATCCGCTCGAACAGACCATTGGTCCCCGTGAACAGTTCCTGGATCTCAGAACCCAGCTTCTTGTCGTTCAATGCAGAGGTGAACTTGGTGCTATTGAACTCCAGGGTGCCATCTTTCTGGGTGTTGATACCCAACTGACTGAGCGTGGTCAGCTTGTCCCCTGCCCCCACTTCCGTCAGCACCTTGCGCACATCGCCCAGCAACGACCGGGTAGTCGGGTCGTTGGTCAGCGGACCAAGGCTCTTGACGTTTCCGTTGGCATCTTTCTCAGGCGTGACCAGCGCAGTAACAGCCTTCTGCAGGGTGTTATAGGCATCGACGAACGACTGCACGGACTTCTTCAGGCCTTCGTTGTCCAGCGCAACAGTCGCCTTCGTGGGATTACCGCCCGCGGAGACACCGGTGAGCTCGAGCGTCAGGCCACTGATAGCCTGGTCGACGGTATTCTTCGGGCTTTTCAGCGCCAGCCCGTCGATGGAGAATTCCGCGTCCTGGGCCAGCCCGCTGATGTAACCCGCACCACTTCCGCTGATGGGCTGAGTACCGTTGATGGCCAGCTCCGGAATACCACCGACAGAGATGTCGCTGCCTTGGCCGGTCGTGGTGGAGCTGAATACCAGGCGCGAACCGCCCGCCTCGTTGATGATGTTGGCGGTGATGCCGTTGGCGCTCATTTCCTTGTTGATCTGGTCGCGCACGCTCTGCAGCGTGGCACCGCTGGCGACATTGACCTTGTAGTCCTTGCCGTTCTGACTGATGGTCAGCTCACCGGCGCCGATCGCCGTGCTGGCACCACCTGCGAACTGCTTGCTGGCAACCTTGGAGGCGGTAGCCAACTTGTCGACCTTGATATCGTAGGTCCCTGCGACCGCCGAGTTGCTCGACTTGATCTTGACCACTTTCTCGTCAGCGGAAGTGCCTGCGAAGGCATTGAACGAAGGCGCGTTCTTGTCGTTGAGCTTCTTCATGGCGTCCTGGAACGCCGTCAAGGCGCTGCGCAGGGAACCGATACCGGAGATCATCGCGGAGTTGTTGCTCGTCTGCCGAGCAATCTGGTTGGCCTTGGCCGAGGTGTCGGCATTCACCAACACGCTGACGATGTTCTTGATATCGAGCCCGTAGCCCGCACCCGTGTTGGTAGTAATCGGGCTTGCCATGCTGTCGCTCCTCTCTTCGATGGGCCAGCCCCGCTCCTGCAAGACTGACTTGAATCACATATTTGCGCTCGCCGCCAATCAGACCTTGGCGTCGAACAGAATACTTTTGACATCGCTCAGGCTATGAGCGATCCGCAGGGCCTCTTCCGAGGGCAACTGACGAATCAACTCACCAGTTTCACTGGCAATGACCTTGACCACGATCTTACCGGACTCTTCGTCTGTGACGAACTCCAGATTGCGTCGCGTTTCCTTCAGGAACTTCTCGATCTCCGAGACAGCACCTTTGACATCATTTGCAGCCTGTACCTTGTCGGCGCTCTGCACCTTGCCCGGATCCTGCTGCTTCTCGCCGTCACCGGAAGTGCCTGTCGACCGCGCAACCGGTTTTTCAGCAACCTGCTCGGCCGTGCGCGCAGCCGGGTAAGACAGGTTCAGCTTGACGCTCATGTCCATGTCCAGCACCTCACAATGAAAAGGCGGGGAAGCGCCTGGAGAGCACTCCCCCGCCATCAGCTATCAGGCAGATTAGCCCAGCAGCTTCAGGACTGCCGATGGCAGCTGGTTGGCCTGGGCCAGAACCGAGGTCGAAGCCTGCTGCAGGGTCTGCTGCTTGGTCAGCTGGGCAGTTTCAGCAGCGAAGTCGGTGTCCTGTACACGGCCACGGGCGGCTTCGGCGTTCTCGTTGATGTTCTGCAGGTTGTTGATGGTGCTGGTCAGACGGTTCTGCGAAGCACCCAGGTCGGCACGCGAGGTGTTGATTGCCTGCAGGGCGGAGTCGATAGCGCTGACAGCGGCGCTGAAGGTGGCCTGGGCGGCGGTGCTATCGGCACCAGTGATGCTCTTGCCGGCCAGAGCAGTCAGGGCTGCGCCAGCACCAGTAGTTTTCATCGCAGCGCTCAGGCTGATGGTGATCTGGTTGGCAGCACCAACGTTCGAACCAACCTGGAAGACCATCTGGCCGCCAGTACCGTCCAGCAGGTTCTTGCCGTTCAGCTGGGTGGAGTCAGCGATACGGTCGATCTCTTGCAGCATCGACTGGAACTCTTTGTCCAGTGCGTCACGGTCTTGCGAGCTGTTCGAGTCGTTACGCGATTGCAGTGCCAGTTCGCGCATACGCTGCAGGATGTTGGTCTGCTCTTGCATCGCGCCTTCAGCGGTCTGGGCGATGGAGATACCGTCGTTGGCGTTTTTGATGGCCATGGTCTGACCACGGATCTGCGAGGTCATGCGGGTAGCGATCTGCAGGCCGGCGGCGTCGTCTTTGGCGCTGTTGATTTTCAGGCCGGAGGACAGACGGGTCATCGAAGTGCTCAGTGCGTCGGAAGCACGGTTCAGGTTCTTCTGAACGCCCAGAGAGGTGGTGTTAGTGTTTACAGTCAAAGCCATGACGAATTCCTCGTTGGATTGGGTACTACGGCTTCCGGCCTTGGCAATTCGCCGGGTAGGTGGCCTAGAGAACCTTCGTAATGTTTATCGTCGCCAGTGCAGTTTGCTTTAGGGCGATTTCCCATTTTTTTTACTGGCATCCTGCCACTCCAATGAAATCAGGGGTTTGACGCCAAATTACCAACAGCCAAAAAACAAAAAAGCGCTGACCTATAACGGGCAGCGCCTCTTCTATATAGACACGCGGAGCTTAGCCATTGCGCTCGATGATTGCCGAGCCCCACGACAGACCGACGCCGAAACCACTGAGCGCGACACGCCTGCACTGCGAGCCGATCACATGCTTTTCCAATAGCAGCGGAATGCTCGAAGACACGGTATTGCCAGTCTCGACCATGTCCTTGACGAACTTCTCGCGCTGACGCCCCTCGTCGAAACGCTGCGAGACCGCATCGACGATCGCCGCGCTCCCCTGATGCAGGCAGTAAAGGTCAATATCCTCGGCCTTCAAGTGACTGGTCTCGAGCAACTGCTGCAGGTGCGCCGGCACCTTGACCAGGGCAAAATTATAGACCTGACGACCATTCATGAAGAACGTGCCTTCGGTGGTGCGCAAGTGCTCGGCACCCGCCCCATCACTGCCAAACAGCGACTTGCCCAGCCGCCAGGCAGCGCCCTCTCCCATCCAGGTGGCCGTTGCAGCATCGCCGAACAGCATGGTGGTGTTGCGGTCCTCAGGGTCGACAATCTTCGAATAGGGATCTGCGGTGATCAACAAGCCATTCTTCAGCCCCGCGGCATCCATGAACCCCTTCATGGCATACAGGCCATAGACATAGCCGGAGCAGCCCAGCGAGATATCGAAGGCAGCGATGGCGGTAGACAAGCCCAGCTTGTTCTGGACGATCGCCGCGGTATGCGGCAGGCCTTCGGCATCGCCGTTCTGGGTAACGACGATCACCACATCGATGGACGCCGGATCTAGCTCCGGGTTGCCAGCAAACAGTGCCCGAGCGGCCTCGACGCACAGGTCGGAGGTTTCCTGATCGACACCCTTGCGCGGCAGGAAGGTCGAACCGATCTTGCCGAAGATAAAATCCTGATCCTTGCCGAATTTCGCACCCTGGGCGTAATTGTCGACACCCTCTGCAGGTACGTAACTGGCGATGCTTTTGATGCCAATCATTGTGGCTTCCCGATGGAAATGGCGAAAATTCGCGGGCTTCGCGACCAAGATCATGCACCCTGCCTACCGCATCGACGAGGCTGCCCGCTGACTCAATAGATTAAAGATGCACGTTTCGACTGCCAAGTCACGCAATGATGCATTTCTCCCACCTATACAGCCACATGCAAGGCACGCCAGCGGCACATATCTTGCGTTAGCTAACCCAGATCCAGAATACCGGGCCGAACCGAAGCGAATTGAACCTGTGCGGATTCGGCCTCTGCAAGCAAGACCACCCAACGATAAAGGACAGCGCAATGAAGGTCTGCCACACCCATCGGGAAAATCTGTACACGCTGCTGGGCGCACTTTTCCAAATAATGGAAAAGCGTCCGATCGTCGCCGAGCTTGGGGTTCTGCGCGGAGAAAACGCACTGAAAATTCACTCGGCGCTGTCGCCGGAAAAGATGGTGCTCATCGACAGCTGGAGCAAGGCGGCCAACGATGCGTACAGCCCTTTCGATCAACTGCCGCCCTGGGTCGCTCCCGTCGATACCTACGCCTATTACTACGGGGGCTCGCTTCACGACCAGCAGACCTGGGACAAACTGTACGAAGAATGCCGGGAACGCTTCACCCACCTGCCGGAAGTGACAATTATCCGTTCCGAGACCATCGGCGCCATCGAAAAAATCCGACAGGAAACCGACATCAGCAAGTTCGACCTGGTGTACATCGATGCCAACCACCAGTACGAATATATCCTGCGCGACCTGATGTACTACCAGGACCTGGTCGCCGAAGACGGCTTCATCATGCTCAATGACTGCTGCCACAGCCCGAATGGCACCAAACAGAACCTGGGCGTGCTCGAAGCACTGGGCAGCTTCATCAAACGCTCTGATTTCATCCCGGTCGCCATGACCAATACCGACTGGTCGGATGTAATCCTGGTCAGGAAGAACTCCATGCTCGTTCAGTTGATGGACATGGCCCTGACCAACTCGGACGTCCCCTACGTCGAAATCCCCTACCAGCTGATCACCGCAGCGCGTGTGGTCTACGGAAGCCAGCAGCACAATATCAGCTTCTGCTGATACTGCCCCGCATGGGTCACTCCACCCCATGCAAGCCAATGCAAACAATAAGGGCGCCACTCCTGGCGCCCTTGTTGTCAATTCACCTACTGATCAACCCGCGAGCACGGCGCGTCGCCAGGCGTCCAGCCTCTGTCCCTCGAGCAACCAATCACTGCGCACCATCGCCTGCTGGGCGCTGCCAAGGGCCGCAGATGCATCACGATCATCAAGATGCAGACGTATCGCCCGAATCCAGTCACAGGCCTGATTGCTCACCCTCGACAATGGCAAGGTATCGCCACCTGCGAAGCCAGCCACCCGACTACAGATTACCGACTGACCGCACGCCGCATGCTGGAGCACACGCACGTCACCGGAAAATGCGTTCACCTCAGACTCGCCCATCGGCACAAGGGCGATGTCCAGGTCCAAGGCAGCCAGGGTGACGCCAAGGGATTGCGCATCCACAGCATGATGATGCTCTTTGAGATAGGGCAACAAGCTGGCAGGACAATCCCCCAGCACAACCCAGTCGACCTCGCCCACCAGCACCGGCACTACTTCGGCGAGCAGGTACGCATCACGACACCCGAGCCATCCCACGCGGGGCTTCTCTCCTGCGCGCCGCCTCCCTTGCAAGCGTCCCCACGAAGCTGGCAGCACATTTTCGAGCACCTGGACATCGTCATGCCAACCCTGCAGCCTCTCGGCTGCGGCAGCTGTTGCAACCAGCACCCTGTCAGCCTGCATCACTGCGGGCCGGATACGCCGCTCCAGATCTTCGGCATGAAGCAACTGCGCACCGCCCAGGTCCTGCGGATAACGATCCAGATCGTAGACCTTGAACGCCTGCGAGAAAGCTCGCAGCCTACGCAAGGTCAATAACCCAGCCTCATCCAGCGCCCCCTGCAGGACAACACTTGAGGGATTGAAGCGTTCTATTTCCACGGCTGACAATGTCCCGGCGACCACTGCACCCTCCAGACGACCTGCCTCACGCAAGGACTCCATGGGTTCCAGCAGCCGCGAGGGTACTGCCTGCTCCTGATCGACCACAAAGGCCAGCACGCTTGGCACCACCCCCTGCAACGGTCGCCAACTCATTTCATAGCCCTGAACGGCGAACTCCTCGCCGGTACTCAGCGAAAAGTTGACGTTGTACGCCGCATCATGCGCCAACTGCGGCAACCAGCGCGCATATAGCGCTTCCTCCTGCTCGGCACTGGCCGGCGCAGGCGGCGGAGCATCCAGCAATACCCTGGCGTGAGGCGTCCAGACATTCAGATAACCCGCCTGAGCCAACCGCAGGCACAGGTCCACAGCCGCCCAGCGGGAATACAACGGATCGGTATCGAAGCCACCAAGCTCGACAAACAGCGAGCGGCGCACCATGAGACACTCACCACCGACAGCCGAACAATCCTGCTCCAGCCCAAGGCGCCCCATGTAACCCGGATCCTGCACCGACCGCCCCTCGAAGGCACGCCCAACCCCGCCCCCCAGCCCCAGCACCAGGGCTGCCTGATGGATAGCACCATCGCGGGACAACAGCTTGCAACCAACCGCCCCCACCTCCGGACGCTGGGCATGATTGAGCAACGTGGGCAGCCAATCATCATCAAGCACCACGCTATCAGCATCCAGCCATAGCAGATAATCGCCACGAGCCTGCTCGGCTGCCGCATTGCACATGGCCGCGCGTGCATGGCCGGGCTCGAAGCGAAGGACCTTGAAGCGCCCCTCCCCCATTTGCCCGACCATCGCCAACCAGTCCAGTAGCACCTCATCGTCGCTGCCCGGCTCAACCAGCAATACTTCGTACCCGACATGAGCCGTCTGCGCCAGCAAGCCCTCCAGACAACGCTGGAAGTTCACCAACTGCCCTTCAAGGAAAATGATGATGCTGACCGAGGCCGACTGTTGATGCGCGTACTCGATTCGATAGCGACCAGGAGCAGTGGTCAATGGCAACGCCCGAGCGCCGAGATATCCTCGCCCCTGCAGGTGCGCCTCGATGACCGCGCAAACGTCTTCACACGGCTGTAGCAGCAACGCATTGCCAATCAGCAACGGCTCACTGACATGACCAACGCATCCCAACCCGCGCTCACTGATCAAACGCAACTGATAATCCAGCTCGAGCGCACGACCAGCAGCCTCGCTGAAAGCGCCTAGCTGACGCCAAGCATCGCATCGGTACAGCCAATGTCGCGACAGGCTCTCCGGGAAAGCCAGCAACATATCCAGATTCAGATCAGGCCGTAATGCGGTCTCGACTACGCCCTGCGCCTGACACAAGGCCTCGTCAGCGTAGACAGCCAAGCAGTCCGACGAGGCCCGAACCAGCTCGAGCGCCGTCATCAGCAGACCACTGGCGGTAAACTCGGTGCCCGCATCGACCAGCATGAACCATTCATCGGAGCCCCCCTGCAGGCAGGCATCAATTGCCGTGACCGACCCCACCCGGGAACCATCCCTATCAAGCACACAGGTCTGCACCCCCCGATACAGGCCGCGAGCCAGGCTATCCAAGGTAACCGCCAGCGCTGCATCGTCACCATGGTCCTTTACCAGCACGACAAAGCGCACAGCAGTAGCACTGGCCAGATGCTCATCAATCACCTGCATCTGCCGCGGCCGGGGATAACGCTGACGCAACCAGCCACGCCCTCCTAGCCGATCACCCACGGCTTCACGACGGGCGGCCGCCTGCGTCTTGGCGATGAACACTTCAAGCTGATTCCAGAACGGCGCCGTTCGCTCGACATAACGCTGCAAAGCGCCATCCAGACCTCCACGGGCATGTGCCAACGCATCTTCGCGATCCAGCATGGCGAAGCCGGCACTGCCGACAAAGCTGGCATCGAGGAAGGCCTGGTCGATGCCATGCCCAGGTATGAAAATGACCGGACACCCGCAAAGCACCGCGATTACGCAGGTCATCGACCATTCATGGGTATACATCACCTCCGCCCGGCGAAGCAGCTGCGCCAGCTCCGACAACGTCAGAGCGTTCGCCATGCTCAGTAGGCGGATATCCTCTGGCAGTATCGAATAGTCAATGGCATCGAGCGGATGGCGATTCTGATACAGATACCGGCCTTCACGCCGATCAACTGGCTCTCCGGCACAGAACAGGTCCACATCGATGGTAGGCAGGCACAACAGGTCACCATCCGGACGACCGTGGTCTTGCGCGATCAGCTTGCCTGAGTAAAAACACAGGTCACTGGGAGCCGCCTCCATTCCTCGCCCACTGATGAAACCTTCGAAGTTCAACAGAAAGCGTGCCACGACCGAACAATGGAAGGGGTTGCCCACCGTGACCTCGGGGTAGACTGCGATTGGCACCCGACCAGCAAGCCTGTGACGCTCGCTGGCCTCATCATCGAGCAACGGCGTCTTAAGCTCGGGGTTCACCACTTTGCCGCCCAGGATGTAGGCCTCTCGCCCGTTGAGGTTGAGCAGGTGACAGAGGTAATGAAGCGAGGCAATCCCCGATGAGGTTTCCCGGTAGTCCGGCGCCATGATGTAGTACGGGTGCTCCGGCCGGGCATACATCAACCGAAGACGCTTCATGGCCTGCTCAAGACCCGCGCCCACCTGCACGGAATTCGACATGGGAAAAACTCCAGAAATCAGCTGAACAATCGCCGAACCAAGGCCGTTACGCCTTCTGCGTACCTGCGAAGAATTGGAAGATCGCCTCGCACACCTCGGTGACCTGCTCGATGGTCATGTCAGAATAAAGCGGCAGGCGCAGCAAGCTTGCAGAAACTTCCTGAGTGACAGGCAACTGACCGACACTGCGCGCGTAACGCAGGCCTGCCGGGGAATCATGCAAGGGCACGTAGTGGAACACAGCATAGATACCCCGCTCGCGAAGAAACGCGATCAACTCTCCACGCGCCTCGTTGCTACGCATCAATATATAGAAGATATGTGCGTTGGCCGGCTTGCCACCCGGCGCGCAAGGCAAGGTCAAGCAACCGTCCGCTTCGAGAGGCTCTAGTTGGTGGTAATAGGACTTGTACAAAGCGCGACGATGTACATTGATGCTCTCCCCCTGCTCTAGTTGGGCATAGAGGAAAGCAGCCGTCAGCTCGCTGGGAAGAAAAGACGACCCCACATCCACCCAGGTGTACTTGCTCACCT
Organism: Pseudomonas sp. WC1; assembly: GCF_050586565.1. Taxonomy (NCBI): domain Bacteria; kingdom Pseudomonadati; phylum Pseudomonadota; class Gammaproteobacteria; order Pseudomonadales; family Pseudomonadaceae; genus Pseudomonas; species Pseudomonas sp. WC1. Next base: position 21,724 of record NZ_JBOBDQ010000033.1, on the reverse strand, counting down.
CGCCTCGGGAAAAGGCTTTGCGATTGGTACCTTTCTGCCAGATGATTTCAGCCCGCTCAATCAACTTGGGATCGTTGATGAGTAGCGCCCCTCCTTCACCGCTGATCACATTCTTCGTTTCATGAAAACTCAGGCATCCCAGATGCCCAAAGGTCCCCAGTGCGCGATCCTTTTCCCGGGCGAGGATCGCCTGGGCGGCATCTTCAATGAGAATCAGACCGTGCTTGTCGCACAGGTGCAGCAAGGCAGCCATATCGCAAGGCTGCCCCGCATAATGCACCGCGACAATCGCCTTGGTCTTCTCGGTGATGGCGGCCTCGATAAGGCGCTCGTCCAGGTTGAGGGTATCCTCGCGCACATCCACGAAAACCGGCACCGCGCCGCGAAGAACGAAAGCGTTGGCAGTGGACACGAAAGTGAACGACGGCATGATGACTTCATCTCCCGGCCCGATATCCGCCAGGATCGCCGCCATCTCGAGGGCCGCCGTGCACGAATGCGTCAGCAGCGCCCTGGGACACCCCAGGCTGACCTCGAGCCATTCCTGGCATAAGCGCGTGAACTGTCCATCGCCGGCGATACCACCATTCATCACCGCCTGGGCGATATAGAACAGCTCTTTGCCAACCACAAATGGCTTATTGAAAGGAATGATCTGCTTGTTCACGTTCATGTCTCCGGTATTCACGCTTCAGGCAAAGTCCGACAGGGAAAGGTAGCCACCCAGCAGGGCATCCAGGAAGTCGACCTGAACTGTTCGCTCGAGCTCATGCTTATCGAAGAAGGCGCGCGCCCGCTGGTAGTAATACTGCTCCAGCACCTGATCGGCGTCGGTATGCCCCGCATCCAAACCGTGCTGCGACAGTGCCGAGCACTTGACTGCCGCGTACTTGCGACAGCATGCCTCCACCGACTGGTCGAGCCATGCGCTACGCTGCGGCCGGGTGAATTCGAAGTAGCTGCCGGCCTGCGAGGAAATCGACTTGTCCAGCAGCAAGGCCGCCAGATTGTCGGCCAACCATGGCGCAAAATGGTAACCATCACGGCGAGTGCCGGAAGCAATGAAGGTGTTGTCGTTAAGCTGGCCGATGACCGGGTAGCCATCGAGACTCAGCGGACGATAGCCAAAGTTATAACGAATGAAACCACTGGTACGGTGCAGATGGTTGACCTGGTTGATCGCACCGTTTATCAGCGCGGCCACCGACTCTGCGCGAGGGAAGTGCTCGTCGGCGGTGGTCACCAGATTGGTGGCACCGACGACGAACTGATCACCCTGGTAGGGCGCGTGGTAGATTCCGCAAGCACCGCCACGATTTGGCGTGCGCAGGACATAGCGCCCCTGTATTCCTGGGTTCTTCAACACCACCGTGGCGCCGACGCCATTGATCACCCGAATGCAGCCTTCCTCCTCCCAGAGGCGCGTGGCCATGCTGCCGTTGGCCAACACAATCCGCTCGGCGCTGAGCACGCGCCCGTCTTCGAGGGTTACGCCGCGGGTACGACCGCTGACCTTGTCGAGCGACTTCACCACGCCATCGACAAAGCGCACACCACGCCTTTCCAGCGTGGCCTGCAGCGCATGGATCACACCATCCGGATTGAGTACGCCCTCGCGCGGCAGGAACAAAGCCTGGCGCGTACGATAGCTCTCACCCGGCACATAGGCGGGTTCCAGCTGCGGATCGACGCGTTCATAAGGCTCGTCGAACTCGTCAAGATAACCGGCGATGGCATCGAATGCGGCATCCTCGAAACGGTTGGATGCGTTGTTGTTTATCAGCACGGTGCCCAGACGGTAGTGTTCAGCAGGAATATCGAATTCTTTTACGAAATCTCCCCACAGACGAGCAGATGCCTGGCTTAACTCGAACTTCAGACGATCACGCGGCTGATCGAGTGCGCCAGGCTCGAGCTCGGCGAAAGAGTTGAGCATTGCCGCAGCCGCCATGGAGGCGCTGTAAGGGCGTGCTGCCGGGCCCACAACCTGAATGCACTCGCCCGGAACACTACGCGACAAACCTGCGGCGATAGCCAGGGCGACCATGCCATTACCAACAATCAGAAACATGGTGACCCCCTTACAGAAGCTTGACGATGCACAGCGACGGATAGGTTTCCGATCGCTTGATCTCGTGACGCACTTTCCCCAGTACTTCGGCTACATAGGCATAGCCTTCACCCGGCAGGAAATCGCGCTGCAACTGGAAGAACACCAGCAGCGAGCCCGGCAGGCAACGCGGCAGGATCTGCTCGAGGGCAAAGCGCGTCGGCCCTTCAAGGTTCATATCGAAGAAGGCCAGCGCTACCAGCAAGTTCCGCTGTTCTTCGATGAACTGCGGCAAGGTATCCTTGATATCACCCTCTACGACCTGATGACCGCCTGGTACCTGCGGCAGCGCGTTAATGCCTTCATGCAGGCTCAGCAAGTGCCGCAGATAGTCGGCGTATCCATTGCCGGTGGCATAGCACCCATCCTGGAAATTGACGTTGGCGACCTTGCCATCGCCGGCATGGGATTGGTAACCCGCAAAAGTGTCGAACGCGGCAATACGTCGCTGCTTGTTGAAGGGCTCGAAGATGGCGCGCAGGTTTTCGCAGAGTACGGCGTTCTGCCCACGCCAGGTGCCGAAGTCGAGCACCGAGCCAGGCAAGCGAACGATGTCCCGGTACAGATCGGAAATTGCCAGCATTCGCGCCAAGGACGCAGAACGAATGAACAAACCAAGATTTCGCTCTTTCTCAGCATCATCAAGAGGTGCGTTCGCGAACGCCTGCCAAAGTTGCTCGCGCGCGTCGAGCTGGCTATCGCTGGATTGGGTGACAGAAGTGGAACCGCTTTTGAGCATGATGTTCTCCAGGCAAAGAGGGATAAGGACGGCGCGTCAGGAAGACTTGCGCACAAGCAAGGTAAACTCGTACAAGCCGTAGTCATGCAAGAGTGCCACCTCTCTGGAGTAGGTTCTTTTGCACAGATCAAAATAGAAACAAGGATCCCCGTAATACAGGTAATCACGCATGAAGGGCGGGTCCGAGTACGAGGTAAGGCAATTGAAGGCAAAGCCTTTGCGGCTGCAGGCATCCATCGCACGCAATACGTCGGCGATGTACCTCTCCCACGTGTCGCGAGCGGTGCTCTGACAAACGTTGAAGATGCCACTGGCCACCGCATAATCCGCCTGTCGCGACGCACTTTCGGCCACTTCGAAGCGCACTGCGTCATCAGCCGGATGCTGCTGCCTGGCTGCGGCAATCATCTGCTCGGACAGGTCATAACCGTGATAGTCCACAGGCAGTCCCTGCTCACGCATCCAGGTCAGCAACGCGCCGTAACCGCACCCGACATCGATAAGACTGAAGCCCGCACGTTGCTCTTCGACGGGCACCAGTTTAAGCAACTGGGCAAAACGCTGTTGCTGGGAAGCGCTGCCATTCCAGTCGACCCCCTCTGGAGTTGCGCCGTGCGTACGAATACGCGACGAATAGTAATCCGCCACACCCTGCAAGATATCTTTGCTCATGGATGACGCTCCAGAAAGTTCGATGCTTCACTACCGGTATTGAACAGCAGGTCGAGGACACTGACCGCATGCTCAAACCCACCGAACAACTGCGGATACTCCGGATAGCCGGCATAGCTCATGTACGAGACTTCAAGGCCGCCAGCGGCGAACGCAGCCTCGTCCAGATAGCTGCTGGCTGCCGGTCCCGATAGGTATTCGGTCGCCCCAAGGGCCTGACAAAGATGTATCAACCGTTGGTTTTTACCTTCACTGCTACGCCCGAGTTCCTCGGAGCGATACAGCGGTGTATCGATACCGAGCAGAGCACACAGGCCGGTGATGAAAAGCTGGTTGATGGAGGAAAGACGAGCGACCTCGGAGGCTTGCTCGTAAAGCGTGCGAACGGGGAGCTCCATCTGATTGAAGCAGGCGGCTCGCCGATAGTTCATCTCGATTGTCTTCCAGTGCTTGGCCGCCCAATCCGCCTCGCTGACCTCGACTTCATTGATCAGTTGCTCGTATCGACCGCGGTTTTTTACCGGAACACTAAGCCAGTGCTCACCTTGGGCGGTCTTGATCTTATTGCGATTACGCCAGTCGCGACGCGTGTACTGGACATCGTCATATAAAACGAACGCATCGACACTGCGAATCAGGTCGAAATACCCCTTCCACGGGATGTAGTTCGATTGCACCACCGCCACTTTCTTTTGCATCCCGAACCTCATAGGCACAGCACAGGCACTGCATTCTGCCTGTCAATAAACCGCCACCAGGCAAGAAAAAGCCGGGCTTGTAACCCGGCTTTTGCAAATCCCGCGCCAGCTCGCGCCCGGCTAATAACACGTAGCCCCTTGTTCCCTTGATGGCGTTCATGGAGACAGTCGCGGAATGGATTTCGACAGGGGCCGCAGCCCTCCCGGCCTTACCCGACAGCTATCAAAGCGGTTTTGGACGGATAGCGAAGCCCCCGCCGGCCAGCCCCGGGGTGCCAGGCATGACCAGACGCACCCAATGCGCCAAGCACTGAAACCCGCGATACTGGTTGGCGCGCTTTCTTGATAGCACCTGGCCTTGGCGGATTTCTATTTACAGTTTTGGCGGCGGGCAGTCAGCCTGCTGATAAATCAGCGCATAGGTGTAATGCCTGTCAAAACTGTACGGTGTCGCCCCCGGTGCCGACCACTCGGCATACTTCCCCGACATGCTGGTTGGCGTCGACATCTCACCGATACCAATAGTCGCGACATTGCCGTAATGGGCGAGCGGCACATTGCCATACCACTGGATTTCACTGCCGTTGCAAACCATGCACCATTCCATTTGGCTTCAGTAGTGGAATACCAGGTCTTGTCGGGCTTGAAACAGACCATTTGAATAGTGGCAACAGCACCGCTGGACACATGATATGTGGTCAGCTTCCAGTATCCCAATGGAGCTTCGCCTGCCTGCACGGTGAGGGCCGCACCAAAAGCAATGGCCAAGATCGAAATCCGGCTCAACATTTTTTTCATCGTTTAATTTCCTTGAGTTTTCTGCGCGAGCTCCGTGCCAATCACAGATGATTGATCGCGCCTCGACACCAGTAGGCGCCAACCAGGAAACCATATGCATTTGCGCATTAATAAATAATGCATTTATGCAACTTTATTCCAGCGCACTATTTCTTGGGTATGCCCCCAACTCCTGTTATCTGTAATTTGTGCAATGGGCACGGACTCAAGACGCTCCGCCACCCCACGCAACGACAAATGGCCGCCCCGGAGACCCGGATTCCCCGTAGACGGCCATGCTTGAAGAGTCGGTTGTCAAAAACAGTCCACAACCATGCATCTACCACTAGACGCAATAGCGTTGAATTATCCCAACTGAGCGATCCAGTTGCTGGACGGTGACGCTTCACCCGCGCCAAGGGAGTCCAGTTGACCATCCCCCTGGAAAGCCTCAGGCCAATGCGCCGCCAATTGCGAAGACGCCTCATCACCCAGGACCGGCAGGTCCGTGGCAAGCAACTGCGCGCGAGGCGTCCAGACCACCATCAACCCAGCCTGGGCGACCATCAGGCTCAAGCCGACACCGATATCCCCTGCGAGCGGCAGGCCACCGCAGTGCACGAAGGCTTCACGGTCCACCATCAGGCAACCATCCGAGACCGCGGAACAACTGCGCACCGACAGCGGCCAGCGGGCCTTTGCGGCACCCTCGAGCGACAGTTGCCGCCAGGGGGCATGCACTCTGGGGCCGGCCAGCAGCTGATAGCCTGCGTGCGCCAACGTACCGTCAGCCGCCCACAAGCTCGCACCGACAACCCCTACTTCAGGCCTCTGCGCCTCGTTCAACAGCGATTCGATCCAGGCCGGGGTAATGACCTGGCAATGCGGCGACAGCAACACCAGGTAATCGCCACGAGCCTCGCCGGCCGCCAGGCCGAGCAGTTGCCGATGCGTTGCCCCGACTTCGCCGGTTACGACCCGCAGTCGGCCACCCAATGCCTGGAACGCTTCGACCTGGGCCGCTGAAGGTTGCCCGGGAAGCGCCAGTACCACTTCGTAGCGCGGGTAGCGGGTTCGCTGGAAAATGCCGGCCAGCCATGCAGGCTCGACCTCGCCCGCCAGCACGATGCTGACCAGCGGTGTGGCGCTATGGCGGAACTCGATCGCCAGCCCTCCTGCCCCTTGCTCACTGATCTGCGGGCGATAGCCCAGCTGGGTGAGGTGGCGATTGAGGATCTTGCGCGCCTCCTCGATGGATGCCGAGGAAGGTTGCTGGCTGACCACCAGGTAGTCATCCATGTGCGCCAGGCTGGCTGCACCGTGATGCTCGACCAGGCGCAACAGCAAGTCATAATCCAGGGTCTGCGGGTCGGTACCGTTGTAGCCGTCCAGGTCGAGCACGGCCTGACGACGAACCAGCCAGTGCCGCGCCATGAGCCCCGGTTGGCTACGCAATAGGTCCAGATCGCTGCCAGGCCGGCGCACGGCGAACAGGCGCCCATCACTGTCACGCTGGACTTCGTCGGCGGCGATGGCATGGCAAGCCGGGGCCTGGGCAAGCTCTACCGCCAGGCGCATGAGCCCACCAGCAAGAAGCACATCGCCGGCCTCGAGCAACAGCAGCCACTCGCTGGGCAACTGGCGCACCAATTGGTTCAGATGCGAGACCCAGTTGCCCTCTGCGACCTGGATGAAGTGCAAGGTGTCCCGCGCGGTAGTAATCGCCGGCGGCTTGCCGGCCTTGAGCACCACCAGCTTGAAATTGCGCACGCCGCTGGCCAACAGGCTGTCGAAGGTTGCCTGCAAGGCCAGATCATCGTTGTTCAGGTCAAGCACGACGAAGGCGATCTGCGGCGCCGGGTGTTTTGCCAGGTGGGCCAGCACCCGCTTGCGCGCAGCTTCATCCGGGGTGGCCGCATCGATCGCCGCGAGCACCTGCCCCGATGGCGTGTCGAGCAGGGAATGGCGTGTCTCGCTGTCCGGCACCCCGAGCAGCCGCGCCATCCAGTCCCCCATCTCACGGGCATGGTGCGTGTTGTCCTCACCGGTCAGCACCTGGTTGAGGGAGCGGCACACCTGGACATTGAAAAGGCCCAGGCCCAGCGCCTTCCAGTAACGCTCCTGAAGGCTCTCACGGGTGTCATTGGGGTGCGTCACCAGCAGGTCGCGCTGACGGACCCAGGCCCCCTCGAGGGCATGCCGATGACGCTTGCCGGTCGGCCAGGCATGACAGAGGAACTCCACCTCGGTCAACCGATCGAACAACGGGCGATTGTAATAAGGCAGTTCCACATGCTGCTCGGGCTCGAACGAACGCGCCGGGTCATCGATCACGCTGGTCCAGCGCGAGGTGAAGAGAAGCGGCTGCTCGCCCTGGCACCAGGTTTTGCGCACGAAACGATTGAGCGCCTCGAAGCCGTCATCAGCGGACAGGACGCTCGCATCATGCCCGCCGCCCCACTGACGCAAAGCCCGCACAGTCTGGACCATACGCTCCTCGCGCACGGCAGAGGACAGTTTCTCAGGCTGCGATTCGCAGATCACATCGGTCTGCTCCAGATGCGCGACTGCCCCGAGCAGCAGGATTGCGCAGGACAAAGCCACCCGCCAGCCTGCAGCATCGAGCCCTTCCGGCAGCGACACCAGTGCGGCCCGTAGCGCCTGCGTACGAATTACCGCACGCCAGGCTTGCTGTTCGGCGTCCGCGTAGTGTCGCAAGCGATCCAGCACACTCTCCCCGGGATGTGCAGCGAAAGCTTCCCCCACCTTGTGGTAGGTCAGCTGGCTATTACCAGGCGCATAGGCCAGGGCGTGGCCTTGCACGGCCATTACCTCCGGCTGGGCACGCAGGTACCGCACCGCATTGTCCAGCGCGGCACCCAGGACGAAATCGGCATCCAGCGCCAGGCAAACGAACGGCGTCGCCACCTGTGCCAGCAATTCTCCCAGGGCGGCAGCATCGACCACCGCTGCCGGCGTCAGGCCCTGGCACGGCACGCCAGCCCGCTGATAGTAGTGCGCCGCACGAGCACGGTGATCCGCCTGCTCATGCCCGAGCAGGACGACGGTCACTTCATCACGCGATCCGAGTGTTGTTTCGTTCATAGGGCACCTGTTCAAGGGGTTCGGCACCTGGCTTGGCCAGGCGCCAGGATTCAGTCAGCCAGCCAGGCGTTGGCCCAGTGCTGCAGATGGTGTTCGTTCAGTACGTAGTCTCGCAGGACCGCCTCGCGCAACGCATCGCCCTGGCGGTAGCTGGCCATCGGGTCGGCAAGGTGCATGCGGATCGCGTCCAGCCACTGCTCGGTGGTGTTCTCGCGGACCCTCGTGCAGGGAAGGTAGCCTGCGTATGCCTTGGTATCGGTGCAGATGACCGGAAAACCGCACGCGCCATACTCCAACAGGCGCAGGTTGCTCTTGCAGTCGTTGAACAGGTTCTGCTCCAACGGCGCCACCGCCAGGTCCAGGTTGAGACTGGCCAGCTTGCGCGGATAGTCCGCGAAAGAGATCCCCGGGTGAAACTCCTTGACGTAGGGCAGCAGCGCCTCTGGACACATGCCGAAGAACACCCAGTCGACTTCGCTGGCCAAGGTCTTGATTACATCCAGCATCAATTCCAGATCACCGCGGTGACTGGTACCCCCTGCCCACCCCACACGCGGCCGCACGCTGGTCTGGCGCTGACTGGTCAGCTCGCTCCACAGCGATGCGGCGAGCATGTTGGGGACGACACGGATGTCCTGGTGCATGCTGGACAGCGCATCGGCCAATGGTTCGGTGGAGACCACCACCCGGTCGCACAGGGAAATCGCCTTGCTGACCAGCTCGCGCATGTTGCTCGGCATGTTGCGCGCATGGTCGTTCTTCTTCGGTGGATCAATGATGTAGTCGTCCAGCTCGTAGATCCGCCGCGCACTGGAAAAGCGCTTGTACTGTTCGATATCCCGGACATTCGCCGGCAGGTAGCGGCACTGCAGGATCACCACATCGGGCTTTTCCCGCTCGAGGTCGATCAGCCCCGGCGCGCTGTAGTCGATACGTCCCTGGATCCAGCCAGACTGCTCCAGCTCATTGAACGGCTGGACCACCCGATAGTGTCCGATCGCCGAGGTACTGCTCGGCAGCGCCAGGACAGACGGCATGGCCCGCGCGATGAACGGATCCCACCCACCCCGCAATCCGGGGTCGAAGTTGAAGTTCGGCAACTTGAGGCTGAGGTTGCGGTTGTAGGCCGGATCATTCGCCACCCAGGCCAGCCAGCGCGCATACAAGGCATCGCGATCATCCTGCCAGCTTCGTGGCGAGCTTTCCTCGACCGCCTGGGCGCCCAGCTTGGCCACCCGCGCGAACGGCGTCCACACTGACAGATAACCCGCGGCCCGCGCCCGCAGGCACAGGTCGGCGTCGTGCAGCGATACCTGCAGCGCGGCCGTATCCAGCCCCCCCAGCTCGGCGAACAGCTCACGCCGCACCAACAGGCAGTCCAGGCTCAGCGCGCTCCAGTTCTGTACCAGGCTCAGCCTATTCATGTAGCCGCCTTCGTTCACCGGGCAGCCCAGGAATGGACTGGCCGCGGTGGCCTGCATCCCCAGGACCAGACCTGCCGAGACCACGGTCCCACTGTTGTCGAACAACTTGGGCCCGACCATCCCGACTTCGGGACGCTGGCCAAGCTGCAAGAGCTCGGACAACCACTGCGGCTCGAACAGCACGCAGCCGGCATCCAGCAGTAGCAGATAGTCGCCCCGAGCGTGCACACTGCCTTCGTTGAAGCTCTGCGCTCGGCCATGGGCGGCACTCTCGAGCACCCGCAATTGCTCGCTTCCCAGATTCCGCAAACTGTCGAGCCAGGTAAGTACATCGTCCGACGTCCCGGCGCTGGCGACCAGCACCACCTCGAAATCGGGATGCTCGGTACTGGCCAGCACAGACTCGACGCAACGCACCAGTACCGCCAGGTCGCCAACGGCAGGAATGATGATCGAAACGCTCGCAACCTGGGGGTGCAGGTAGGTGACCCGAGTCATCAGGCTGCCAGCAATACCCTGCACCTGCGCCTCCACACCCAGGCGCCGCAGGTGCGCCTCCAGAACCCGCGGCGCCTGGACATGGCCCGCACGATCAGCCAGCCATTCGGCATAGCCGTGTCGGCACTGCACCAGCACTTCAGGGATATGCTCTACCACCTGCAGGCCATGGGCCTCGATCATTCGCCACAGCAGGTCGTGAGGCGCCAGGCCTTCGAAGCTGGCGTCAAATCCCCCAAGCTCACGCACCGCCGCAGTATCGAATGCCAACAGGCGCCCGACGTAGGGCAGGCTGCGCATCAGGTCGAGGTTGAAGTCCGGCTTGAAGATTGGTGCCGACGCGGCGAGGCTGTCGTTGGCCCCCTCATCGATGTACAGGCACAGGCTGTCACCACGCAGCGCCATGCGCTCGGCCATGATCACCAGCGCATGGGTATGCAGGCAGTCGCCAGCACGCAGCAGGAACAACCAGTCAAGTGCCGGACCGTCCGCCAGCCAATGGTTGAGCGAGATGAACTCGGCATCGCCGCGCACCAGGTAACGAACACGCTCTTCCACCGGCCGCTCGAAACCCTCAGGCGTCACTACCAGAACTTGTCGGGCCGGGTAGGATTGCTTCCAGAGACTGTCCAGCGTCGCACGCAGCACCTTTTCGTCGCCTGCCTCACAGAACACCACCACCGCGATTCCCGGCTGGCTTGGCCATTGCTCCACACGCTTGGGCAAGAGCCGCTCCTGCCCGGCGGACAGCCGGCGATACTCGAGCCATTCAGCGTACAGCTCGGCAAAACTCAGGCTGTGGGTACCGATCTGCTGGTTGAAGTTGGCCATCTGCGCCCCGAAGAAGCGCCGCAAGTCGAGCTCGTCCCACTTCTGCTGCGGGTTTTCCAGGTAGTCCGCCAACGGCATGTAGCGCACCCAACCGTGGGCAGGCGCCGGCTCGGCATTGCGTTCAGCAAGCATTTGCAGCAGCCACTGGGTTTCGCTCTTGTAGGCCTCGACCATGGTGCCTTGATGGCTAAGACGCCCCGGATGCACCCGCTCCATGCTCAGCACCTGCTCCAGGCTGGCCAGCTGTCCCCGGCGCAGAACGCAAGCGTAGAGCGCCAGGTCCAGGCGAGCGGAAAAACCCTGCCCATCCTGCACCAGGGTGGGCAGATACGCTTCGACCTGGGCACGGCGCAGCAAGGCATGGCTCAAGCCACCGAACAGGTTGGGTGCATCATCGGCGACGCTTTCCAGCAGGTCGGTGCCATGCAGCACTGCACTGTGCATGGAAATAACGAAGTTCAGCGCGCGTGAAGGCAACAGCACGTCATCGGCGGCGCACAACAGGCGCTGGCAAATGACCATGCTGATCTGCTGCGACTCGCCGAGCACACTGGACTGCTGGCTGATACAGCCGGCAAACAGCGTGTCGTCGTCACAGAGGAACTTGATCAGCTCGCCCGAGGTGTGCGTCAGGCAAGCCAGCAGGTTGCGGGCGAAACCAAGGCGCACCGGGTTGCGCACATAGCGCAAGGGAGCGGGCGAAGTGACACGCAGCTCATCACAGATCGCCTCGATCTCGCCCCCGGGGCTGTCGTCACACACGACAATCTCCAGATTCGGGTAATCCTGGGCGATTGCGCTGGCCAGTGTGGCACGGAAGAACTCAGGGTTGAACGCAGGGATGGCGATGGTGACAAGGGGTTGTGCGTTCACAGGTACTCACTCAAAACAGAAATTCGCTACAGGACGACACCCTGCCCCGCTCAGCACCCGAAGGCCTCTGGCACCGTCGCACAGTGGCCTCACCCCGGAAAGGGTGAGGCAGGGCTGCGCGTAGTTGACCCACTGCGCGCAGGAACATGGCTCAGATGTAGTTGACCAGCGACAGGCTGGAAATCTTTGCGAATGATTGCATCGAGGCTGTCAGTTGGTTCTTCTGCATCTCCAGGCGCATCATCACTTCGCCGATATCACTGTCGCGGATCGAACCCTGGGTCTTGGTATTCTCGATACCCAGGGCCTCGTTGGTTTCAGCCTGTACATCGAGGGCCTGACCGCGACCGCCAATTGCAGAGATGGAAGACGACACCTGGTTGGTGGCACTGGCAATGTTGCCGATCGCCGAGTCCAGCGAAGCAAGGAAGGCCTGGCGAGCAGCCGGGTCATGGTCCTGCGGGGTGTTCAGCGCGCCGCGCAACTGGCCGATGGTGTTGAGAATATTCTGGTTCTGATGAGTATCGACCTTGACGCCGAACGAATCCCCGGCGCTTGGCGGGCCGGACAATTCGAAGCTCACACCTGCGGCGGTGGCCGTGTTGCCGCTGAGGGTTCCCGAGGAAATCGGGCGGCTGTCGGCGGTCATTGGTGCTGCATACAGTTCGAAGTCGGTGGCACTGGTGAACTTGAGTACAGCACCACCACCCGGGAATGCGGCCTTGTAGGCGGTCGGGTCGGTAATCTTGGCGTCGGTGATCTGCTCCGACGATGTGTTGCCTGGACTGCGGGTACCGGCAATCGAGTCGGCCTTGGAACTCAGGCTGAACGCATGGCCGGCGATGGCCGCGTCCGGGTTGCCTTCGTCACCTGGCTTGAAATCGATCTTCAGGCGCAGGTCTACACCGCGGAAATTGATGCTGATGTTATCGCCTTTGGGGTCGAACTTGCCGCCCTGGCTGGCTTCGAGAGTGACATCGTTGCCCCCGGCATCGAGGATCTTGTATTCGGTGCTGCTGGTGAACTCGATGCTGTAGGGCTCGCCGCTGCGGAAACGGTCGTTGTAGGTGGCACTGCCGGAGACCTGGCCATTGGACAGGCTGACACGCCCGTCATCAGGCAGCGGGGCCGTCTGCTTGGTCTCGCTGCGGCTGGTATTGAGCGCCTGCTCGAACGCGCTGTAGCCCGTCTCGTTGGCGGCCAGGCTGAGCATGTCGCCCACCTGCAGCATGAGTTGGCTCTGGTCGCCCTGATAGCTGTAGGTGCCGTCGGAGTTGCGCACGTAAGGCGGAGTGTCGCCCTTGGAGCCCGAGAACAGGTACTTGCCATTCTCGTCCCGACTGTTCATCAGCGAGAACAGTTGGTCTTCCAGGGAGGCAAGCTCAGAGGCGTTGGCCTTGCGGTCGGCATCGGTGAAGCCGGCATTGCCGGAGCCCATGGCCAGCTCGTTGACCCGCTGCAGCACCGCGCCAATGGCATTGAGCGTGCTTTCGCTGGAGCCCAGCGCATTGCGCACGTTGGTGATGTTGCCCTTGAACTGGTCGAGCATGTTCTGCTGCTGTTCGAGCTGCAACAGACGCGCATAGCCAACCGGATCATCGGCGGCGGTGCGCACGCGGATGAAGTCGCTGGCTTCTTGCTGGGTCTTGTTTACATTGCCAAAAGTACGCTCGTAGTTGGCGCTGCTGCTGGAGTAGAACTGCGGAGTGGAGATGCGCATGGTCTACGGCTCCTTAAAGGCTGTTGATCAAGGTTGCGAAGGTTTCCTGGGCCGCCTTGATGATCTGCGACGACGCGGTGTAGTACTGCTGGAACTTGACCAGGTTGCCGACCTCTTCATCCACCGACACCCCCGAGCTGGAGTTGCGGCTGGTCAGCGCGGAACCATGCAGCGCCATGGTGGCGTCGCTGTCCATTGATGCCTGGTTGGTCTTGCCGCCGACATTGGATACCAGCTTGGCGTAGGCATCGGTGAAGCTGATGCCCTTGCTGCCATCGCCGGTATTGACCGTGGGTTTGGTTTGCAGGTCGATCACCGACTGTGCATTGCGGTTGTCTGCAGAACCGGCCTTGGTCAGCGATACGGTGTAGTTGTCACCATTCTTGGGCGCACCGGAGATGCTCATCTCGAACGAGAAGTTCATTTGAGCGCCACTGGCGTCATTGATCGGGTTGCCGTTGCCATCGACCATTGGCACAGACAGCTGCAGCTTGTTTTCCTGGCCAGGGATGACCGTACCGCTGCCAAGCGGGTTACCTTTGGAGTCGTACATGGTGTACGCCTGAGGCGATACGGAATCGTCGCCAAACACCAGCTTGACCGGGGTCGAATACTTCAGCCCCGTCTGCATGTCCGAGCGTTGCTTGGCGTCGTAGATATCCAGCTTGGACGTCAAGGTGGGCTGGGAGATCTGCCCGGTCCCCTTGTTGCCCGAACCGCTGGTGGCGTTCAGCGGGCTGGCCATGGCCAGGCGGCTCGGGTCGGTCAGCACGGTTTCCATGCTGGCCGCCGCGTTGCGGGTCGGGGTGATCTTGAAGCTGTCGCCGGCAACCGGGGTGCCACCATTGAGGTTGAGCGTGAAACCGTCGATCACAGGAGGTGGGTCGGCCGTGATATCGAAGGTACCCATCTCGGAATTATCGGGCAGCCGGCGCACGGAATACTCGGTGGCGCTGGTGAAGACGACTTGATAGTCGTTGGTGGTGAGCTTGCCGCTGTCCTTGATGTGCACATCGAGGTTGCCGGAGCCGGCACTGTTGCCCAGCTTGGGGATGCTGCGACCGGCAACGGCCGCTGCGCTATTGATATCGCCAAAGAGGGTCGCACCGAACTGGCCATTCTTGTCGATACCCTGGGCCAGCTGGCTGTTGATCGCATCGGCGACCACCAGCGCCACACGGCCCAGCTCGTTGAGCGCAGGGTCGAGGGTGTCCTTGCGGTAGCGCAACAAGCCACCGATTTCGCCACCGGTAGTGTTGTCGGTGATGTCCATTTTGGTCGAACCGCGGTTGAGCACCAGGTTCATGCGCGTCGGGTCGGTCGGGGCGGGTTCCACACCCAGCGTCTGGGTGGAGTTGCCCAGCACCAGGGACTGGCCATTTTTCAGATAGATGTCGTAGCTGCCTTCGCGCTCCACCACGTCCACGCCGACAAGCTTGTTCAGCTCGCGCACCGCGCCATCACGCTGGTCAAGCAAGTCATTGGGCTGACCATTGACAACACCGAGCTTGGCGATCTGCTGGTTGAGGTCGGCGATGGTCTTGGTGATGTTGTTCACCTGTTCGGCCATCGACCCCAGACTGCCGTTGATGTTGGCGTTCTGCTGGGTGAACTGCGCCGACAGCGTATTGAAACGCTTGGCAAGTGATTGTGCGCTGGTCAGCAGCAACTGGCGCGAGGCATCTTCGGTGGGCTTGGCAGAAGCATCCTGCATGGCGCTGAAGAAGCTTTTGAGTGCGGCAGTGATACCGGTGTCGGCGCCCGACAGGGCAGTGTTGAGCGGGCCGATCTGATTAAGATAAGTGTTGGCGTCACTGGAGAGCGACGTGGTGGTACGCAACTGGTTCTCGATGAAGGCGTTGTACACCCGTCGCACATCGGCCAGGGTGGTGCCGGTCCCCATGAATACCTGGCCAACCTGCTGGGCACCCTTGGTCTTTTGCACCATTTGTTGGCGAGAGTAACTTTCAACATCGGCGTTGGCGATGTTGTTACCCAGGACGTACATCCCGGACTGGGCGGCACCCAGCCCCGACATACCGATATTGATCAAACTCGCCATGGTTCCCTGCCCTTAAAGTTGTGTACTGGTACCGAGCATTGCGTAGCTCTGCTGCGACTTCATCTGCTTGGCGATCTGCGAGATCTTGCTGGCGTAATTGGGGTCGGTGGCGTAACCGGCCTTTTGCAGCTCTCGCACAAACTGTTCTGGTTTATCGGCGGCGCTCACGGCATCTTGATAGCGTGAATTGCTCTGCAGCAAAGTTACCAGGTCGTGAAAACTTTCCTGATAGCTGTCGTAGGAACGGAACGCAGCCGTCTCCTTGACGAACGCACCATTGCGGAACTCGCTGGTGATCGCACGCGCCTCACCACCCTGCCAACTGCCAGTAGCCTTGATGCCAAACAGGTTGTGGCTGCTGCTGCCATCGGCATTACGCATGACCGATTTGCCCCAGCCGGTTTCCAGCGCTGCCTGCGCCACCAGGTAGCGCGGGTCGATGCCAATGCGCTTGGCAGCCTGTTCGGCCATCGGCAGCATGGTCTCGACGAAGGCGTCGCTGTCGGCGAAAGCCTTTTTCGGTGCCAGCGGGGGCTGAGCCACAGCGCGCCCGAGAATCTGCAGGTTGCCGCTCGGGGCCGCGAACGCCCTGGCCGGCTCCCAGTCGCCAGTTGCAACGCCACCGACCGGGATGTCGCCACGGCGCGGCAACGCCGCCGTGTTGGTCGCTGTGGCCGGGCTGCCGGCAGACGGCACGATACCGGCCAGCAGGCGATCGGTGAGCTTGCCCGGCAGTGCCAGGCGCCGCGAGTTGAGCGCCGCCACGTCATTGCGCACACCCGCGCCTGCCTCGGCATGCACTGGCGCGGCGACTTTCGACGCCCACAACGCTGGGGCACGCCCTTCGATACGTGGGAACGGGCTGGTGTTCACAGAAGCGGCCTTGTTCTTGGACAACTGGCGCACCAGCACGTCCTGCAGGCCAATACCGCCACCCTCGCGGGACATGCTCACAGCCAGCTGCTGGTCGTACATGTCTCGGTACTGCTTGACCGTGTCGCTGTTCATCGGGCTGTCTTCATCGGCCATGACATCGGTGGCCTTGCGCGATGCCTTGAGCAGCTCGCTGATGAACATCGACTCGAATTCCTGGGCTACCTTGCGAACATTGCCCTCGCTATCCCGATCACCATGCTTGAGCGCGCTCAGGCGATTGAGGTCGGTGTAGGCGCCGCTGTCGATCTGGCTGGACACCTGAGTTTTTGGATTCATCAGGCGCCCCTTAGATCACGATCAGATCGGCTTGCAATGCGCCGGCCTGCTTCAGGGCTTCGAGGATCGCCATCAGGTCGCCTGGCGCCGCACCCACCTGGTTCACTGCACGGACGATTTCATCCAGCGTGGTACCGGGGCCGAACTTGAACATCGGCTTGGCTTCCTGCTGGGCATTGACCCGCGAACGCGGCACGACCGCAGTCTGGCCATTGGAGAATGGCCCGGGCTGGCTGACGATAGGGTCTTCGGTGATGGTCACGGTCAGGCTGCCGTGGGTGACGGCCGCCGGCGAAACCTTGACGTTCTGGCCGATGACGATGGTACCGGTACGCGAATTGATGATGACCTTGGCCACTGCCTGGCCCGGATCGATTTCGAGGTTCTCCAGGATCGACAGGTAGTCGACGCGCTGGCTTGGATCCATGGGCGCTGTCACCCGTACCGAACCGCCATCAAGGGCCTGGGCCACGCCAGGGCCGAGCAGCTCATTGACCTTGTCGACGATCCGCTTGGCCGTGGTGAAGTCTGGGCGGTTGAGGTTGAGGGTAAGGCTGTTGCCCTGGTTGAAACCGCTGGGTACGGCACGTTCGACGGACGCACCACCCGGGATGCGGCCCGCCGACGGAACATTGACGGTGATCTTCGAGCCGTCACGGCCCTCGGCATCGAAACCACCTACAACCAGGTTGCCCTGGGCGATGGCGTAGACATTGCCATCAATCCCCTTCAACGGGGTCATCAACAGGCTACCGCCACGCAGACTCTTGGAGTTACCGATCGACGACACGGTAATGTCGACCACCTGGCCAGGTTTGGCGAAGGCCGGCAGGTCGGCATGCACCGACACCGCCGCCACGTTTTTCAGCTGCACGTTGCCAGACCCAGGCGGCACCTTGATGCCGAACTGCGACAGCATGTTGTTGAACGTCTGCAGGGTGAACGGCGTTTGCGTCGTCTGGTCACCGGTGCCATTCAAGCCGACCACCAGGCCGTAGCCAATCAACTGGTTGGCACGCACGCCGGAAATGCTGGCGATGTCTTTCAGGCGCTCGGCGTGAGCGCCGAACGCGCAGGACAAAAGAAGTGTCGCGGCAATCAACCGCCTAGCGTTGAACATGGTCATCCGTACTCAAAAGGGCCAGAGCGGGCTGATGAAGAAACGGTCCAGCCAACCGGGCTGGCTGGCATCGGCGAAGGAGCCGGTGCCCGAATAGGTGATGCGCGCATCGGCCACACGGGTGGACGGCACGGTGTTGTCGGTGGCGATGTCATCGGCACGTACCAGGCCTGCAATGCGCACCAGCTCTTCGCCGGTGTTCAGGGTCATCCATTTTTCGCCACGCACGGCAATGATGCCGTTGGGCAGCACTTCGGCCACGGTAACGGTGATCGAACCGGTGAGCGTGTTGCCCTGGGTGGCCTTGCTGTCGCCCTTGGTGCTGCGATCGCCGCTGTAGCCTGCGTCAAGGCTGAGGTCCCCGCTGCCCAGCGGGTTGTTGGTGTTGGGCACGGTACCGAACAGCGAGGTGAGGCCAATATTGGCCTTGCTGTTCTTCTGGATCTGGGAACCTGCGTTCTTGCTCGCCGAAGTACGCTCGTTGAGGGTGATGGTGATGATGTCACCCACCCGGAACGCCTTGCGGTCGGTATACAAGCCTTGTTCGAAACCGGCCTGGTAGATCGAGCCGTTATTGGCCGCTGCCGGCAGCGGGGTGCGCGGCAGAACCGGCGCGTAGTACGGGTCGTTGGGCTTGGGCGTCGGCGCGACGCAACCAGCCAGCAACACCGCCCCCCCCAGGGCGAAAACGGACAACAGACGATACATGACTCTTACCTCTGGCAGGCGCTGTAGCAGCGTGCGGTTTATCGGCGGCCCGAAGTGGCTGGGCCGCCAGGACTTACAGTTGCTGAGTGACGAACGACAGCATCTTGTCTGCGGCGGAGATGACCTTGGAGTTCATCTCGTAGGCGCGCTGGGTGGTGATCATGTTCACCATCTCCTCGACCGTGCTGACGTTGGAGTTTTCCAGGGTCTGCTGCAACGTGAGACCGAAGCCGTTCAGCCCCGGGGTACCGACCTGTGGCGCACCGCTGGCGGCGGTTTCGAGGAACAGGTTGTTGCCCATGGCCTGCAGGCCGGCCGGGTTGATGAAGTCGGCGGTCTGGATGTTGCCGATGATCTGCGCAGCCGGGTTGCCCTGGGTGGTGATCGACACGGTGCCGTCCTGGCCCACGGTGAAGGTCTGGGCATCCGGCGGCACGACAATGGCAGGTTCCAGCGCGAAACCGTTGGCGGTGACCACCTGGCCATCGGAGTTCAGGTGGAAGGTGCCGTCACGGGTGTACGACACGGTGCCATCAGGCTGGAGCACCTGGAAGAAACCGCGGCCATTGATTGCCATGTCCAGCGGGTTCTCGGTGTTCTGCAACCCGCCAGTCTGGAAGTTCTTCTGAGTGCCGACCACACGCACACCGGTACCGACCTGCAGGCCCGAAGGCAGCTCGCTGTCCTGGGTGGACTGCGCGCCAGGCTGGCGCTTGATCTGGTACAGCAGGTCCTGGAACTCGGCGCGATCACGCTTGAAGCCGGTGGTCGAAACGTTGGCCAGGTTGTTGGAGATGACCGTCAGGTTGGTGTCCTGGGCGGACAGGCCGGTTTTAGCGACCCAAAGAGCCGGAAGCATTTAGTGTTCTCCTCGTGCGCCTGTTTTACGGCACTCGTTCAAATGTGATTAGCCGATTTGCAAAACACGCGCCATGGCTTCGTCGCCTTCCTTGGCCGCGCTCATCATCTTGACGTGCAGTTCGAATTGACGGGACAGCGCCAGCATCGAAGTCATCTCGCCGACGGCATTGACGTTGCTGCCCTCGAGGAAACCCGACACCACACGCACATTCACATCGGCGTCTGCGGGTTGGCCGCTGGCGGTATGGATCAGACCATCCAGCCCCTTGGTCATGCCCTTGGTGTCCGGGTTGACCAGCTTGATACGGTCCACTTCGGCCATTACCCGCGGGTCTTCGCCCATGGCGCGGATGCTGATGGTGCCGTCGTCACCGACCTCGACCTTCTGCTCTGGTGGAATGGCGATAGGGCCGCCGTTACCGATGACCGCCATGCCATTGCCGGCCCGCAGCACGCCGAGCGCGTCAATGTTCAGGCTGCCGGTACGCACATACGCTTCGCTGCCGTCGGGTGCCTGCACGGCGATGAAACCATCACCGGTAACCGCCACATCCAGTTCACGACCGGTTTCAACCAACGGGCCGGCACTGAAATCGGTGGCCGGGCGCTCGCTCATGGCGAAAGCACGCGCCGGAAAGCTGTCACCGAACACCGGCATCGAGCGCGCCTGCTCCAGGTCGCGCTGGAAACCGTTTGTGGAAACGTTCGCCAGGTTGTTGGCATGGGCCTTCTGCGCCAGTGCGTTCTGGCTGGCGCCGGTCATGGCCACGTAAAGCATCTTGTCCACAGTCATCCTCCGCTGCACTGGCGATCGATTGCCGGTCGCCGTGGCTGTGGCAAGCGTTGAGCAAGTTTCGCGCCAACTACCATAAAAACGGCAAAGACCCCGGTTTACGGGGCCTTTGCTGAAAAGCCCGGCGCGCGCGAGACAAAATCTCGGCGGCGGGCGGCCGGCAGCGGCAAGGGCTGGCCGCCCTCGACGCTACGTGGCGACACTTGGCTGTCAGGTGATGGTGAAGGTGTCTCCGTTATTGGTCTGGAACGACTCGATAGTGTTCGAGCCGGCGTACCAGTTACTGAGCATCACACCGGAATCCAGGTTGCCGGCACTCCAGTCCGCCTTGGAGAAGATGTAGGCATTGACGCCATCGTTCTGTACCACGACATCCTGGAATGTCTGGATATTCTTCAGCACGACCACATCGATACCAGCGGTACCGGTGTCCTGAATCACCACGCCAGCCTTGGAATAGATGGTGTAGATATCACTGCCCTCACCCCCAAAGGCATAACCGGCGCTCATCATGTCAAGGCGGTCGGCACCGGCACCACCATACAGCTCATAGGCGTAGCCATTGCCAACGAGGCGATCATTGCCGTCATCACCGTACGCCTTGCCATTGGCGGTCTGGATCGTGTCGTTGCCAGCGTCCCCATGATAGATGGAGCCTGTATCGTTCAACGCACCCGTGATGGTGTCGTCGCCGTCACCACCATTGATCGAGTCCGCCTGGGCAACCTGGGTATTGGCCGGGCGCGCCAAGGCGCCAAAATCGGTGGAATAGATACCATCCCCGTAGAGAATGTCATTGCCCCCGCCACCATTGATGACGTCATCACCTTCGGCGCCATAGAGCGTGTTCGCCCCGGCATCGCCATTGAGCACATCAGCGAACGCGGAGCCCGCCACCCCCTCGATACCGCTTAGCACATCACCCTCGGCATGCCCACCTCCCACAACCCCCGTGGCAAGATCTACCGACACACCGGCATTGCTCGAGATGTACCAGGCCGAATCCCGCCCGGCACCGCCATTGATCACATCCGCCCCAGCGCCGCCGATGAAGTTCTCGCTCGCGGCAGTCCCGATGAACGTGTCATTGAAGGCCGTGCCCTCGAAGCTCTCGATACTGGTGAACAGGTCATTGCCGGTTGCGTTCAGATCGAGCGTGATGCCAGCCCCCTCACCCGCGAACGTCAACAGATCGACGCCGCCAGCGCCATTGAAGTCATTGGCCTGGTCGTTGGCCACGAAGACATCACCCAAGGATGATCCGACGAACTTCTCGATGCCCTCGAAGGTATCGCCTTCGGCGATGCCACCGTGCTGGCCGGTCTTGAGATTCAGGAGGATGCCTGAACTGCTGTCGCCATACGAAACGGTGTCGATACCCGCCCCACCGACGAATCGGTCGGCACCAGCACCACCAAACAAGGTGTCATTGCCAGCACCACCGACAATCACATTGTTACTGGCATTGCCATAGCCGGTGAAGTTGCCGGTACCGATGAAGGTCAGGTTCTCCACCTCGTT